>NZ_JBFARO010000087.1:0-32953 GCF_040677125.1 Actinomadura sp. NPDC049382 | reverse complement strand
TCAACGAACTCGCCGACGCCTACCCAGACCGCATCCAGTAAAGACAACCAGACCCACAACAAGATCATCTTTACACACTTCGAGTTACAGGCTCCGGCCGCCTGGCCGGTGGAGACCGACCTGATCAGGTGTGCGGTGGCGGCGAAATCGGGCCGTGCGTCGGCGCCGGAGGCGGATCGGCCGGTCGTGCGTACGCGCTTCGACGCCAGGTGTCAATTCTTGATCAGGAATTACAGCGAAAATCGCACGGTCGCCGGTGGCGAATCACATCTGAAGAGCACCGCGTGTTGAGGAGGCGGCCCCCATACTTGGAATGCCGCTGAGGTCGACGAAGGGATTGCCTGTGATGACGGTGGAAATCGAGCAGGAGACCGCTTTGGTGCCGTTGCAAGTGGACGGGGCCCTGATCTACATGTCGGTGCAGCAATCGGAAGCCTCAGGAGGGCAGGAGGAAGAGGAGATCGGCTGGCGGCCGCCCACCCTGGAGCAGGCACTGGACGGGCTGATGGGCGTGGCCCGCGCGATGGGCACTCGGTTGCAGCAGAGTGACGCCTCACGGGTGACCGTCGAGTTCGGCTGCGAGTTCCTGGTCGAGTCCGGGAAGCTCGTCACGGTGATCGGCAAGGCCTCCGGTAAGTCCTCGTTCAAGGTCGCGTTGGAGTGGACGACACCGACGCCGGCACCGACACTGTGATCTCGGACGAGGGCGACACCGGCGGATGGCAGGCGCTGCTGCGGCGCGCGGTCGTCATGCTGACGGTGCCCTCGGGTGATGGTCGTCCCGCCGCAGTGGGAACCGGCTTCTTTGTCGCACCCGGGCTGGTGGCCACGTGCGCCCATGTCCTGGCCGCGACGCCAGAGGCGCTCCCGGCGCGAGTACGGGGGCGCCTGGTGGCACTGGGAAGCGACCTGGATCTGCGGACCGATCCCGGCCGGTTCTTCCGGGATACGGCGACCGGGCTGGATCTGGCGCTGCTCACAGCCGACGGCGTCGACCGCGCGGTGACGACCTCGGCTCAGCTGCGGACACAGGATCTGCTGTGGACGTTCGGCCATCCGGCGGGGCAATTCCGGGCGGGGCAGCATGCGAGCTTCACCTATCAGGGCGACTCTCGCCGCAGCCCGGATGAGGCTCTCGAACTGCCACGGGTATACGGCGTTCCGGTCGGCCCCGGCTACAGCGGCAGCCCGGTGGTCAACACCCGTACCGGAGCCGTGTGCGGGATGCTGTCGACCTCCGACAAGGCGGGCAGCGCCCACCTGATCCCCATCACAGCGATCCTGGCGCGCTGCCCGGAGGCGGCATCGGCATCGCACGGGGAATGGCTGGCGGCGCTGACCGACGAGCAGCTCGCCGCAGGCGGGTGGGCCTTCCCCGGGCCGCGGCTGGTCGCGTACCTGACCGCCGCGGCGTCCCGAGCGAGCGATCACCCCTATCCAGGCGTTCTGGCCGACGTCCGGAGACCTCCGCTCTCGCGCGTCTACGTGCGCCAGCACGCTTCCGCGCGGGCGCGGGGAAAGCTCACCGCGGACGAGATCTTCGGTGGTGACCGTGACGTCGTACTGATGGGCGGTCCGGGCGCCGGCAAGACAAGCCTGCTGCACAGCGGTGTCTCGGGCATCGCCGAGCACTGGCTCGCCCTTCGGCGGACCGGGCGAAGCGACGTCCTGGAAGGCGGCGCCGACGTGCCGCTGAGAGTCCCGGCGACCGATCTCACCCGCTCCGCGCCGCTGGCGGACCAACTCGGCAGGGCGGTCCGAGCTGATCTCGGCGGGCGGTTACGGGAGAGCCTGCCGAAGGACATCTTCGCGCGCCCGCCGATGCCCGGTAAGCGCTGGCTTGTGCTCGTGGACGGCCTCGACGAGGTCCTCGCCCCCGAGCGGCGCCGGGACGTCATCGCCGGTATTCAGGAGAACCGGTCCGGACCGTACCGGTTCGTCGTCGCCTGCCGTCCGCTCCCCGAGGCGGAGCTGGCCGAGTTCCGGCGCACGGAGGGCGGCGTGGACACCTACGAGCTGCTCCCCTTCGACGCCGGGCAGTTGTACGAACTCGCCCTCGGCTGGTGCAAGGTCTTCGAGGCGCCCGATCCCGAACGGGCCGCACACGACCTGGTCGCGAAGACCGGCCGGATCCGGCCGTCCACGCTGGTTCACAACCCGCTGCTGGCGACCATGCTGTGCCAGCTGTACCTCAGCGCTCCCGAACGGCCCTTGCCGTCCGGGCGTTACGGCCTCTACCGGGACTTCATCGACCTGCTCCGTGAGCGCCAGTACGCATCCGGCCAGTCCGGCATCGTCGCCCAGGCGCACGCGGCGCTCGATCCGTACGGGGTCAGTTCCGAGGAGGCCCGCGAGTTGCCCCGCCGGATCTTCGAGGCCCTGCCCCGCCTGGCGAAGGTCCGGTGGACCGAACCCGACGACCGGCCGGCCGTCGCCCTCGTCGCGAACTGGATCGGGGACCTGCGTCCCGCCGCCATGCGCATGCTGGCCTGGGAGGAGCTGCTGCGCGCCTGCCTGCGCCGTACCGGCCTGCTCGCCGAACACGCCGGCGATGTGGTGTTCATGCACCAGACGCTCACCGAGTTCCTGGCCGCCCAGGCCATCTCCGCGGACCCCGAGTCAAGCCGGACGGAGCTCCGCAAACTGTTCGGCGGATTCAGGCGGCAGGGCTTCTACGAGTTCAGCGAGGGCAATCTGCTCTCAGGCGATCTCTTTCTGATCGCCGCATGGCATGCCGATCCGCAGCAAAGACCCCACCTGGAGCGGGTCCTGCGCCGTCTGGCAGCCAGGAAGGACCTCAACGCAGGGACCGCCATCGCCCGGATCACCGCCGATGGAATCCCGCTTGACGAAGAGATCATCAAGACGGCCATCAAGACCCTGGGCGCACACTTCGACGACCCCCACCTTCATGCGAGGGTCCGCCTGCGGGCCGGACAAGCGCTCGCAGATCTCGACGACCCGCGGGGTGTCCAGCAACTCCTCGCCATCGCCGCCAGGTCCTTCGGAATTGAGCCTTTCTGGGTCGAGGCCGCGCGAGCACTGGCCGTGCGCGGCCACGCACAGGGTGTGGGCCTGCTCAAGGAATTCGTCGAGGATACGGAGTTGTTCCTTTCGTGGCGGGTCGACGCCGCGTCCTTCCTCGCAGAGCTCGGCAACGCCGCCGGCATCGAGTTCCTGACCAGGACGTGCGATGACCCCGCGGCCCCGGGTCACGACCGCATCGAAGCGGCGTACGGCCTCACCGAGATGGGACACCCGCACGGTTGGGAGCGGCTGTCCGAGCTTGCGCGCGACCCCGCCAATGACCTCGAATGGCCGATCACCGTGATACGGGACATCGCCGCCATGCGGCTCCCCCGCCGCGTAGAGATTCTGGAGGCCCTGGCCGATCTTCCAGAGCGCCATCAGAGCCACTCACGCATCATCGCGGCCGAAGAGCTCGCCGAGTTGGGCGTCCCGAGCGGCATCGAAACGCTCGCGGCAATCGCCGCCGACCGCCGGTACAACCGGTATGTCCGCCGCACCGCCAAGCGGAAGCTCGCCCGTTTCCGCAAGGAGCAGCAGGGCTGAGAACCGGCGGCCCAGACCGGGCCACCCGCCGCCGTGCTCATGCCGGCGAGCAGAACGTCAATGCCCGCCGAAGCGAGATGACATGATCGGCCGCAGCCTCATCAACTCGACCCGGACGTCGCGCGGCTCGAGTCCACGCCCGGGTTCGACGTAATTCAGCGGGCTGGAGAGGCGAATCTTTGTCCTGACCTGGGTGGACATGGGTTGTGGTCGCCTGGAGGCGTTTCTCCAGGCGGTGGTGTTCGCGCTGGTCAGCGGGGCGTGGGCTGGAGGTCGATGATCTCCTTGGGCGGGTCGATGTGGAGCTGGGTCAGCAGGTCGCGCTGGGGTTTGGTGGGGGCGGTGACCTGCCGGAACGTTCCGGTGGGCCCGGTGAAGGTGCCGATGTGCAACCGGTTGAGCTCGCGGCGGATGGCCGGCCAGGTGGTGCCGGTAGTGGTCTTGATGATCCGGATGAGGAGCAGGGCGAGCCAGCAGAGGATGATGTGGGCGCGGATGCGTTCTTCGAGCCGGTGGTAGACGGGTTCGCAGATCGATGATCTGTCTCATGTCGCGCCAGCCTCGCTCGACCTCCAGGAGCTGCTTGTCACCCAGGGCGATGTCCTCGGCGCTCAAGTGCGGGTCGCTGCAGCGCAGCAGGTACTTGCCGTCCAGGTTCTCCTCGGCCTTGATCTTGGTGGTGTCGATGCGGAGCTTGCCGGTCGGGGTGGTGCGCAGATACCGGTTCAGGCCGGGCTTGGCGGTGATCTTTCCGCGCAGTTCGCCGCGCTTGTACTCGCTCAGGGCGTCGGTGCCGTCGATCAGCTCGGACAGCTGGGCGACCAGTTGCTCGCGGGTGTGCTTGTCATGCATCGCGGCCTCGGGGGTGTGGCAGATCACGAACCGTTCGGTGTCGGAGATCCGGACTTCCTTGATCCGCTCGGCATTAGCGCCTTTGGCGGGTAACAGTGCGAGATGGGCGCTACACTCACGCCGAGAACTTTCGTCCCGCCTGGTCTGTCGGCTTGAGAGAGCCCGCCTGCAGGCAGTGCTCGCCGATCTGGTCGACGCGCAGGTTCCGGCGTCAGCGCAGGTCGCGTAGCAGAGCTTGCAGCCGGTAGCGCAGCAGGCTGGCAAGATCGCGGGCCGAGCGGACGCGCTCGGCGAGGATGTCGACCAGGTCGCCGACGGACAGGTGCGCGGTGTCCCGGCAGGCCAGCGAGACCAGCCCTGCACTTGCCGATTACTCCGTCCGGTACAGGTCAGGCGAGGCCTCCTCCGAGCAAGCCACAAGATCGCCAACAACCGATGGCGGCTCGTTGTCGGCTCGGCGGTTCTGAAACGAATCAACATGCAGTGACATTGAATGGCAGGGAAATCGGGCGGAACACGGACGATTCGGCATACAATGACACTGCGCAACCCGTTCCGACACGACAATTTCGGACTTTTAATCCGAAGCGGGTGTCTTGCTGGGTGCGGCTGACTTTGAATCTACAACGTAAAGGAGATTTCCATGATGGATGAAAATGTGAGGCAATCGGAGGAGCGCGACTGATCCTCGTTGGAATCGGTCGAATAGCGTTAGAGAGACGCCGCTGTGGTTCGTGATCGAGACGAAGAGCGCCGCAGCCTGAGGGCTGTGCAGGCAGGCGCACTGGCTATCGAGGGCAATATGAGAGCTTCGTGGCGTTCGCTGATGATCTTCGACGGCGCGGACGGTACCGCGAGCCGGCCCGGGGCACGCGGGAGCGTACGGAGGGCCGGCTGCGGTGACGTCGGTGATGCTCGGGTCGGTTTGGGGAGCCGAGCCCAACGCAATGTGGGCACTGCGCCCAGACCGCCTCGGCTCTGACTGGTGTGCGCCGCTGAGAGAGCGGCAGGTCCAGTCCTGTTGGCCTCAGATGCCTGTGCTGCAGGCCTGTTGGGGTGGCTGACTGCCTCACCAGCGGCTTACTCGCCCTGAAGACCTGGAAAGACTTGATCACAGAGATGTGTGGCGAGGGTGCCGCCCTTGTGGGGGTGCTTGGGCGAGGCCGTGCGGATCCAGGACACGCCGACCTTGCTGGTGAGTGCCTCGCTGAGGGCGGCGCGGAGACGCTCGCCCGCACCCGGAGCGATGGACCTGCGGCTCCGCGCGTCCTTGGGGGTGGGGTAGAAGACCTCGACCCCCTGGTTGTCGCGCCGGGAGCTGTCCACTGGCTTGGTTTCCGCGCATTCCAGTGGACCGTCAAGGGATCGGCGGAAACTCGTTGAGGTCGCGGCGAGACCGTTGACGGTGTGCCTCTGTGGTCGGTGGCTTGCTCTCCTGGGATTGGTGCAGGGCAGTGCGTGCATGGAGTCCTCCGAGCGGGTCTCTTTGCTGACGGGCCACAATGAAACCCGTCCGACGCGCTCCGGGTCGTGAGCGAAACGTGCGGTGATGAGAACTGCTCAGCGGTGAGATGCCGCTGTCCGCGGCTGATGGTGCTGAATCGACGATGCGGCGGGGGAATCAGGCCTCGCTGCGAGTGGTTGGTGATTTCCGCTCATTGACCACGGACGCTCATCAGGCCGGTGAGGAGATCTGAGCGGCGCAGGGTTGCTCCTGTCCGCCTCCAGTTGCTTCCGATCCCGCCCTTCCGGAGGTAGGTCGTCGACGATGTGCGAGTCGGCCAGAGTGATGACCCTGGCCGACGCTCTCGTCTAGGGCTTGTGTGACACCGTGCCCACCGATCTCAAGTTGGGCGTCTGGTGGGGAGCCGTTCGATCGCTTTCTGTGGTGACGGCAGGGGGAGTGGGGTGCTGGGCACGGGGCGGGGGCCGGTCTCTTCGATCAGCTGGGTGGGGCCGTAGGGCCAGGGGCCGGATATGAGGGCGAGGAGGCTGGGGTCGGCCCAGTGGCGGAGCGTTGCGTGGACTACGTCAGCGTCCGGGCCAGGCGCCGTGAACCAGACGATGGCCGGGATTTCCTTGGTCGGATCGCTGGTGGCGCTGATCATTTTGGCCACCTCGGCTTCGGCTTCGAGGTGCTGAACTGCGTCCTCAAGGCTGTCCACAATGCGTAGGCGTGGAGAGTGCGCATTGATCAACGACTGGTCGAAGACGCCGGTGAAGAGACGGTCCAGGTCGGTTTTGGTCGCGATGACCTGGTCGACCTCGTTGTCGATAGTGAGGGCCTCGACGAAGACGGCGCGCAGGAGTGCGTCGGCGCCCGGCCCGATGAAGCCGACCCCATCGGGGTGTCCGAGCGAGCGGGCTAGGAGATCCGGTGGCGTGCTCGTTTGGTCTGGCGAGGGGGTCGGTCGGCTGGCGGGGGCGTCGCGGCCGCAGGTGCCGAAGATCGCGCGGGCGCGGGCGGCGATCACCCGCAGAGTTGGCCGGATCATGTGGCGACCGTTGTCGGTCGTTGCTGGGGCGATGTGCGGGCGGCGGAGCTGGGGTGCGCTGCGGGTGGTCAGCCGGTCGCAGTTGTTGCAGGTCGGGATGAAGATGCTCGTCATTGCGGCTCCCTGGTCGGTTCGGTGCCTGTTGGCTGGGCCCCGATGTAACCGGGAGGCGTCGCATGGGGCGGGTGAGCAAAACCCGCGCTGGACACAAGTGATCAACTTTGCAGGCTGTCGATGGGATGGCGGGGGAGCTGTCGGCTCGATTCCGTAGAGGGGTCTTGGCGAGTGCTGCGGGAGCTGATCACTTCTGCTCATTGAGGCGAAACACTCACCCGCTTGGTCATGTAACTCTTACGCCTCTGGTCGCTACTCTCTGTGTCCGGAGGTGGTGATGGTCGTTGAGGCCAAGGAAGCGGCCGTACGGCTGCTGAAGGGCATCGTTCCCGACGAACTGCTGGCCGCGTATACCGGGCTGCTGGGGCAGGGCGGGTGCCTTCAGGGTGAGGCGGCTGATCTGCTGGGCGGTGCCGAGCAGGTCGAAACGTTGATCGATGCGGGAATGGCGCACGTCCAGTCGTCCGGGCCGGCGCTGCCGCCGCGGCTCGCGCCCGTCCCACCGGACCTGGCCCTGCAGGGGACGCTCGCTGAGCTGACACGCAAGCTGGTGGCCGACCAGGAACGGCTCCTGGCGGGGCAGCGGCGGATGGCCGAGACGCATCCTTGGGCCAGCCCGATGGTGGACGAGTCGAGCGACCGGCTTGTGCGGATCATCACCGATCGTGAGGAGATCGGGAACGTGTCGCGTTCGCTGATCACGGCCGCGCGGCACGACTGGATGACGATGGACAACCAGTCCGTCGAGCGGCCGATGGATGAGCTGACCGCCGTTCCGCCCCCTCCGTCCTTCGAGGGCCACGTCAGATGCCGGGCCCTGTACGAGACGAGCTGCGCCGAACATCCCGTCGGCGTCAGGACGATCGAAATCGCCGTCGAAGCCGGCGAAGAGGCCCGCTTGCTGCCGAAGATCGGCATGAAGATGAAGCTGGCCGACGAGGCGATCGCCATGCTTCCGCTCACGCCCACCGGAATGTCGGGCGCCCTGCTCATCCGCTCGTCGGTCATCGTCGCGGCGCTGCGCGAGTACTTCGAGCTGCTGTGGGAGCGCGCGATTCCCTTCGGCGCCGCAAATCCTGAGAGCCCGCTCAAGCCGCGGGAGCAGTTGGTCTTGAGCATGCTCGCAGAGGGACTCACTGAGGCGAGCATCGCCAAGCGAGTCGGCGTGAGCGTCTCCACGGTGCGCCGGCACTCGGCCGCCATCCGGGAGAAGCTCGGCTTCGACCACCACCACTTCGCCGCCGGAGCTGCTGCTGTACGGCGCGGCTGGATCCCTTAACCCCCTGACCTCATCGGAGAGGCGTGCATGCCTGACTACCGGGACTTCGTCCCTCGGCAGAGTTTCCAGCCCACGCTCGCCCTGTCACCGGACGCCAAGACGGTGGCGTACTCCAGTAACGCCGGCGGACGGTTCGATGTGTGGATCATCTCCGTCACCGGCGGTGAGCCGCGCAGGCTCACCGATCTCGCCGATCAGGCCGTCCGGCAGATCGCCTGGGCACCGGACGGCAAGAGCCTGGTGTTCACCGCCGACCGCGAGGGCGACGAGCAGTACCGGCTGTATCGGATCGGGCTGGAGGACGACAGCCCGACCGAGATCAGTTCCGGCCCCGACTGCCAGCGGATATTGGCGACGGCCCCCTTCGACGCCGGCGGCCGGTATCTGGCCTACGCGGCCAACGACCGGGACGCGACCGTCCAGGACGTCCTCGTCCGCGACTTGGCCGACGACTCTGAGCGGCGCATCACCCCGCCGCCAGGGGTGGTGTTCGAGCCGACGGGCATCTCCCCGGACCGGCGATGGTTGCTCACCGCAGGATTCCGCTCCAACACCGAGGTCGCCGCCTACCTGATCGACTTGCAGGACTCCACCGCAGAGCCGAAATGCGTCACCGCGGCACACGGCGATGGGCTCTTTGAACCAGGACCGTGGATGGCCGATTCCTCCGGCTTCTACCTGCGTACGAACGTGTGGGGCGAGTATATCTCCGCCGCCCAGTACCGCCTGGACGACCAGTCCCTCGAACCCATCTCGACCCACGAGTGGGACGTCGAAGTCATCGAGGCCGCCGATGACACCCTGCTGTGGTCGGTCAACGTCGACGGACGCTCCCTTCTCCACGTCCGTCACGACGACACCGTCCAAACGCTGCCTGACGTCCCGGCCGGTGTCACCAGAGCACTCGCGCTCGCACCCGGCGCAGACCCGGTCGTCATGCTGCTCGACACCGCCACCCGTCCCACCGAGATCGCCGCCCTGGCCGCGGCGAACGGCTTCCGGTACCTCACCGATGTCCGCCCGCCGGCGCTTCACGCAGTCGAGCCCGTCGAGCCCGAATGGGTTATCTATCCCGCATCGGCCGGACGCAGCATCCATGCCCTGCTCTACCGACCGCCCACGCCCGGACCGCACCCGGTCCTGCTGTCCATCCACGGAGGACCCGAGGCCCAAGAACGTCCCACCTACCTGCGTTCAGGTCTCTACCAGCATCTACTCGACCAGGGCATCGCGGTCTTCGCCCCCAACATCGCCGGCTCCACCGGCTACGGATCCGCCCACCAAAAGCTCATCTACCGCAACTGGGGCGGCTGCGACCTCGATGACCTCGATCACGCCGCCCGCTACCTGCGCTCCACCCCTGGCATCGACGGCGACCGCATCGCCGTCATGGGCGGCTCGTACGGAGGCTTCGCCGCACTGTCCTGCCTGGCGCGCCTTCCCTATCCATGGGCCGCCGGCGTCTCCATGTGCGGCCCCACCAACCTGGTCACCCTGGCGCGAGCATGCCCACCGACCTGGAAGCACTTCGTCGCCGCCGTCCTCGGTGACCCCGACACCGACGCCGAGTACCTCACCCAACGCTCACCGATCACCTACGCCGACGCCATTACGGCCCCGCTGTTCGTCCTGCAAGGAGCCCGGGACCCGCGCGTCCCACGCGCCGAGTCCGACCAACTCGTCGCGCGTCTACGTGACCGGGGCGTCGACGTCCGCTACGACGTCTTCCCTGACGAAGGCCACGGCTTCACCAGCCGCAAGAACGAACTCCGCGCCTACGAACAGATCGCACAATTCTTGCGCGACCACCTACTTGCCCAGAGACATTCGGAGTAAGGGCATCCCCTGGTTACGGCAAGGAAAGAAAAAGGGTGTGCAACTCTCAGTGCACCGGACACTAGGTTGCGACGGTGCTCAAATTCCTCTCGCCCCTGAACCTCTTCAAGAACCCCGAGACCGCGCCGCTGTTCATCGCGCGACTGGTCTCCAGTGCGGGCGCCGGCTTCGGGCAACTCGCCCTGGCCTGGGGCGTGATGGACCTCGGCTACGGGCCAGGTGGCCTGTCGATCGTGTTGGCCTGCAACTCGGTCCCCGCCCTGCTGATCGTCCTGTGCGGCGTAGCCGGAGACCGCTTCCGACGCCACCATGTGCTGATAGCGGCAGAGATCATCACCAGTGTCGCCTGGCTGGCATTCGCGGTGTGCTTCTGGACGAGACAGGCCCCGCTACCACTTCTCTGCGCTCTCGCGACCTTGTCAGGCATCGCCACGGCGATGTTTCTGCCGACAATACGCGGCATCATCGCAGACCTCCTCGCAGGAAACGGCCGACTCGCAGGCAACGCTCTCATCAAACAAACTGACTCGATCGGCCTGCTGATCGGCCTCTCGGCATCAGGAATGGTCGTCAGCGTGGTCGGCCCCGGCTGGGCCGCCTCCACCCGCGGCCTTCTGTGCGCCGTCGGCGCGCTCGCCCTCTGCCGCCTGCGAACTCCCAACTGGCGAGCCGACAACCCGGACTTCCTGCGCGAGCTCTGCGCGGGCTTGCGCGAGTTCGCGGCCCATCGCTGGGTCTGGATCATGACGCTGCAGTACACCGCAGTGATCATCGCCATGGTCTGCTACACCGACATCGCCGGTCCGATCTACATGGACGACGGTCATGGCGGCGCGCGAGCATGGGGGATCGTCACCGCCTGCGAGTACGTGGGCGCACTCGCAGGCGCCTTCATCGGTACCCGGTGGAGGCCGTCCCGGTTGGTCCTGGCCGCAGCGGCCCTGCCGGCCGCCGGGGCGATCCCGATGTTCCTCATGGGAGTTCAGGCGCCCTGGGTTGTCCTTGCGGCGGCGACCCTCATCCCAGGCGCCTGCACCGCGATCTATTACGTGCTCTGGACAACTGCCCTGCAGAACACCTTCGCCCCCGAAGTGCTGGTGCGCGTAAACAGTTGGAACATCATCGCCAGCTATGTGCTGATGCCAGTGACTGTCCTGACCGCCGGCCCTCTGGTCAAAGCCGTTGGCCCCCAGGCCACCGTCCTCGGCGCGGGCGCCCTCACCGTCCTCGCTGTGACTTGCTCGCTTTTCATCCTCCGGACCGTTGCGGGCAGCCCGCTGACCACGTCGAAGGCAGCCGAGGACGTCCCGGTGCCGTCATGACGAACCGCAGCAGGCGAATCGCCATCGCCCGGACGCTCTCCGCTGGCGGTCGCGGCGGCGATGCCGCGGCGGCGATGCCGCGGCGAGCCAGAAGCTCTGACACGCCGCCGATGAAGCTGGCGGTTGTTGCTTTTAGTTGACAGAGTGAGGTGTGGGCAGCTTCGAAGCCCCTGTGCAGTCAGTGCCGTCAACGAGAGGAGTGATTCATGGCCGAACTCATTGCGACATTGGAGATCACCTCGCGTGAACGATCACGAGACCCGTACCGACGAGGACATCGAGCGGCTCGCCGGCGAACTGCATGAGCGCGTCCGATCCCTCAACCATCTGACGCAAGGCCCGCCGGGACTCTCCGAGCCAGCAGCCGCGTACACGGTGCTCGGGAACCTGGCCCAGACGTCCTTCCGGATGGCGCAGACGGCCGAGCAGATCGACGTGTTCCTGACGGGGGAACTGGACGCCGGACGGCTCGGCCACGACAAGGGCGACGACCTCGTCCCCGCCGTGACGGCGGCGCACAACGCACTGGCGCGTGCCGCCGAGCAGGCTGCCGACCTCGGTGACGGCTTCCGGCGAGCGGCAAGCGCGCTCGCGCCCATCCACGCCCTGGACGCCGACCAGGAGCCGTCCAGCGACCGCCGCGCCACCGTCGCTCCGAAGGAACAGGAGGTCGACCAGATACGGCCCGCAAATGAGGACTTCCCCAGCCCGATCAGTGGAGTCCTCCCGAGCTCGAACCCTGTCGACGACCTTCCACCGGAGCTTCGCTCACCACCGCAGCCGCCGCACCCGCGGCGCGGCCGATAGGCCGAGGTCAGCGCGCGGCAAAGGCAGTAGATCTCGCCTCCAGCGCGAAACGACATCATCATTCCCTTCCCCGGCGTGGATGAGCTGTCCAAGGGCGATGTAGCTGGCGGCTTGGGGCTCGCCCAGCCGGGGGCGGGGAGCCAGCGCAGACCGAACTGGTTTCACTGCCCCTCAGCAGCCTCTTCCATATCGTCGGGAGTCAGGCGTGCGCGCGCGGCGGCGAGCCGGTCGGTGTAGTCCGGCGCGAAGATCCATGGCAGCTCCTTGTCGAGTGTGCCGGCGATCTTGTGTAACGGGCCCCAGACCGCCGGATCGTCGACCATGCGGCTGAGATCGGTCATCTGCACGCGCTCCAGCCAGTCCGACAGCACCAGAGCCTCGTCGGCTGTGAGCTTGATGATGCACTCGTCCCGCTCCATGACCACAACCTAGCTTCGCCCGCTCGGGGGAGCGGGACGAGCGCGGCGCCGGCACGTGGCACCGAGGGAGGCGGGCCGCCGGGGCCCGGCTGGCGCGGAGCAAGAAATGGAAATCGTGCACATAGCGCGGCTGGACCGGGCGCGGTCCAGGTCGGCGGGGATCGAGCGCGATCCTGGAGGCAGAGGAGGTGGCGGTAGTCGACGAAGACAAGCCACAGCAAGTAGTGAGGTCGGCGCGGGTGAATCGGCGGGCGCATCGGACGCCGAGGCGCAGGCGGTCGGTGAGGTTCTCGCTGTCGGACGAGGAGCACGCGCTGGTCGCCTCGGCGGCGTTTGGGGACCGGCTGGCGGTCGGGGCGTATGCGGCGCAGGCCGTGCTCGCTGCGGCTCGCGGCAGCGTCCAGCCGCAGCACGCGTTGCTGCGGGAGACTCTGGAGACGGTGATGCACGCTGTGAGGCACGCTCAGCGGATCGGGGTGAACCTGAACCAGGCGGTCGCCGCGTTGCATTCGGGTGAGCCACCACCGCAGTTACGGTGGTACGCCGAGTCGGCGGCGCGAACCGTCGAGAAGCTGGATGACCTCGCTGACGAACTCCGGCGGCGGCTTCCTTAGCGTGAGCAGCGGCGCGCATTGATCGGGAAGGTGGTGCGGGGCGGCCGGGTGCAGGGCCTGGTTCGCTACCTGTACGGGCCTGGACGCTGTGAGGAGCACCGCGATCCGCACATCGTGGCGGGGTTTCGGACTCCGGCCGAGTTGGAGCCGGCGTTGCGTGCGGACGGCCGCCGGGACTTTCGCCGCCTGGACGGTCTGCTCACGCAGCCGCTGGCTCTGCTGGGGGAGCGGAACTACCGCAAGCCGGTGTGGCATGTGTCAGTGCGTGCGGCGCCGGAGGACCCGATCCTTGGCGATCACCAGTGGGCCGAGGTCGCGCAGGAGGTCATGTCGCGGACGGGCCTGGCGAGCGGAGAGGACGGAGAGGGCGTCCGGTGGGTCGCGGTTCGCCACGCCGATGACCACATCCACATCGTGGCCACGCTGGCGCGCGAGGACGGGATGCGGCCGGAGGTGTGGAACGACGGGTACCGGATCAGGGACGCGTGCCGGGAGGTGGAGCGGCGGTTCGGGCTGAGGCGGACGGCTCCGGCGGACCGGACGGCGGCGCGGCGCGCCAAGCGCGGCGAGACCGAGAAGGCCGTGCGGGTCGGGCGTGATGAGTCGGCTCGCGCCATGCTGAGGCGGCATGTCACCGTGGCTGCGGCGGGGGCGCGGACGGAGGCCGAGTTCTTCGCGGCTTTACGGGCTGAGGGCGTCCTGGTCCGCGAGCGCTACAGCACCCAGACCCCGGGCCAGATCACGGGTTACGCCGTCGCGCTGGCCGATGACTGCGACTCGTCCGGACGGCCGGTGTGGTTCGGCGGCGGGAAACTGGCCGCGGACCTGACGCTGCCCAGATTGCGGCGCCGATGGACTTCGGACGGCGCCGCTCGTCCGGGGTCTCGTCCGCTGTCCGGACGGCACATGTCGCCGCGGACGGCCCGGGCGGTATTGCGGGCGGCCGTTCGCCGCGCGGCGGACGGCACCCGGACGGCCACCGAGTTCCTCAACCGCCTGGAACAGGACGGGCTGCTGGTCCGGCCGCGCTACAGCAAGACCGACCCAGACGAGATCACCGGCTATGCCGTCGCGCTGCCCGATCAGGGCGAACTCCTCTGGTGCAGCGGAGGCCAACTCGCCGACGATCTCACTCTGCCGCGCCTGCGACACCGCTGGGCCGGTTTGGCGGGGGACGGGATCCGACCAGAAGACGACTTGACGCATGAGGAACGTCGGGCCGTCTACGACGACGCGGCACGAGCCGCCGCCTACGCCACGTCCCAGATCCGCCGGTACCTGGCAACTGACCCCTATGCTGCCGAGGACGCGTGCTGGGCGGCGTCGGATGCACTTCACGCGGCCGCCAAGGCCACCGGCAATCAACACCTACGCCGGGCGGCCGACGCCTACGACCGTGCGGCCCGCGCCCCGTACGGCCGCATCCCGCGTCCCACCTCAGCGGGGAACGCGTTGCGTACGACGGCGCGGCTGCTGACCCTGGCCGGTGTCCAGGACCGCACCACTGTCTCCGTCCTCCTGCTGGTCAGCCGCCTGCTGAGCTTGTTGGAGACGATCGCGCAGATCCGCCTGCTCCAGCAGCGCCAGGCGCAGGCCGATGCCGCACGCCGCGCGCGTCAGCACCTTGAGGACGCGCGGGCCGCCGAACGTGGGGATCACGGGCCTCCCCGGCAGGAACAGCCGATGCCGTCACAGGTTCGTCTGGCCATGGCCGGATTCCCAGGCCCGTGGGCTCCTGCCCCGGGTGCGGTGAATCCGACGAGCCCCTCCCGCAACGAAGGGCCTCCCTTTACGACCCGTCGCCGCACTATGAGGTGACGTTCTTAGGCAACAACACGCCGCGTTGCACTCTGTAGTTGACCGACCTCTCGGTGTGATGCATCTTCCTGATCAAAGACTTTAGTTGATGGACGTGCCGGTCCATCGGCTGACGACACCGGGGGAGCGATGACCGCGCAGGGGACCACCACACAGACCGAGCTAGCGGAGCGGCGAGCCCGCCTCCTCCGGCTCCACTACGAGCTGCGGCGCATCGGTGTCAGCGTTCGAGCCCGCAAACCGCGCAACGGACGCTGGCGCCTGCACATCCGCCACAACGGCTGGTCCGAAACCGTTCTGTGCGCCGGGGCCGACGGTGTCTACGCCTATGTCACCGCCCATGGCCGGCTGCTCGGCACCACGGACGAGCCCCGGTACGTCGCCCGGCTGCTGTTCTGGATGGCGGAGAGGCGCACCCGGTGACCAGCTCCGACCAGCGTCAGGCGGCAGCCAAGCCGAGGATCGGCGAGCGGCAGATGCCACAGCCCTCAGCCGTCAAGTGGGTGACCGCCGGGGTCGCTCCACTCATCGCGGCGCTCGCCGTCCTCGGCGGGCTCGGATCCTTCACCACCATCCGGCAGATGGCCGAGCCGCACTTCGGCGGCCTGGCATGGATCGTCCCGGTCGGCATGGACGTCGGCATCTTGATCCTGCTCGCATGGGACCTGCTGATGGAGTACCTGGACCTGCCGTGGCCGGTGCTGCGCTGGGTCGCCTGGGTCTACATCGCCGGCACCGTCCTGGTGAACGTGTCCGCCGCACACGGGAGCCTGGCCGGCAGCGTCATGAACGCGGCCATGCCCGTCCTGTTCATCACGGTGGTCGAAGGCGTCCGGCACCTGATCCGCCGATGGGTCGGACTCACCTCCAGCAGCCGCATTGAGCGGATCCCCACCACCCGATGGCTCCTCGCGCCCATCTCCAGCCTGCTGTTGTGGCGCCGCATGACGCTTTGGCACATTACCGAATACCGGCAAGGCCTCGACCTGGAGCACCGCCACCTGCTTGCCGTCTCACAACTCCAGCAGGACTACGGCAGGTGGTCATGGCGATGGCGGTCCCCGCTGGCCGACCGGCTTGCCCTCAACCGCCTGCCCGCCGAGCCACCGCCGCAGCCGGCGACGGACCCGGACCCGCCCGCGGAGGAGCGGCAGGACGACCAGCTGATGGCCATCGCACGGCAACTCCAACGCGAAGTAGAACGTGAAGGCGGGCAGCTCAGCCGGGACCGGCTCGGCCACCGCCTGCGCGAGCGCGGCTTCGCGATCGCCAACTACCGGCTCACGCAGATGATCGCGGCGGTCCGTGAAGAGTCGGCCAGGCGGGACTCGTCATGACGGAGTCGTCCGGGCACGAAGACCTTGCGCAGACAGAGGACCAGCAGCGTCGGCTCGCCATCCTCCAAGGGATAGCCGATCATGCCGTCGCCTCACTGGCCGACGGTCGCCAGCCATGGGAGACCTGGCTGGAGCACGCTGGAAAGCATGGACGATACGGATTCACCAACACGCTGCTGATACCAGCTCAGCGTGCCTCGGCGACCGACGTCCGCTCGTACGACGCGTGGCAGAAGCAGGGGCGTCAGGTCCGCCGCGGCGAAACCGGCATCCGCATCCTCTCCACGCGCGGCAAGCCGCGCACCGTCTTCGACATCGAGCAGACGGACGGCCAGGCGGTCCAGATCGGCGAACGCACTCCGGCAGAGGGACTGCAACGGCTCTCCCAACTCGCCGCCGACCTCGGCTTCTACATCGACCGCGGACAGGGCTGGACTTACCTCGGACGTCCGGACCGGCTAATCCCCGTCTCTCCGGAGCTGGATGACACAGCAGCAGCGTCGTTGCTCGCTCACCAACTCGCCCACGCGCTGCGGCCTGGCGGGCAGATCGACACGGTCAGCGCCCACGCTTCTTCGTGCCATGGGGCGCGTCGTGTCATCGCGGACTCGGTCGCCTACCTCGTTCTGGCCGAACTCGGACTGAAGAGCGCGAGTTCGTCGTTCCTGCCGCCGCAGCAGTGGGCGGGGACTGACGATCGTATAGACGCGTCCGCCGCAGTCCGCGCAGTCGGGGACCAAATCGTCCGGACGAGCGCGCGGATCAGACGACGCCTCGCAGAAGCCGCTGCGAACAGCAGCCGTCCAACGCCCGCCTCCACTGCGGTCATCACTGATCGAGCTGCGCTCTCCAGAGGTGAGCCCTCCCCAGCCAGGACCGCGCAGCGACACGTCGCGGCATCGCACCTTCTTGCCGCCCTCGCGGACGCGCATCACTTCTACCGGCGGAATCTGCCTGGAAGCTGGGGTGCCCAGTACCTCGCACGTCGCGGCTTCACTCCGGCCATGCTGGAGCGATGGGAGATAGGCGTCGCGCCCAGCGGTCGCCATTCAGTGCTCCAGCACCTACGCGATCGCGGTCATCGCGACGAAACACTCATCGAAGCCGGTCTGGCCAAGCCGGGAAAGAACGGAGAACTCTTCGACCTGTTCCGAAACCGGGTCGTGTTCCCGCTCCGGGACCGGGACGGAAAGATCGTCGGTTTCATCGGCCGCCGCCGTGACGATGGCCCGGGCCCCAAGTACCTCAACACACCCGAGACAGAACTCTTCCACAAGGGCGAGATCCTCTTCGGCCTCTATGAAGCAGGCCGTCAACTCGCAGGAACCGCACGGCCGTTGCTTGTGGAAGGACCCCTCGACGCGATAGCCGTCAACGCAACCCTCCCTGACACCTACGCCGCCGTTGCACCATGCGGGACAGCGATCACCCCTGCCCACATCGAAGCGATCGCCGTCCACGCCGACCTCGCGACGTCCGGGCTGGTCATCGCGCTCGACGGAGATCCCGCTGGGCAAGCCGGAGCCATCAGGGCCTGGCGCACACTTCGCGACGTCGCCGGCCCGGTAGACGCGGCCGTCCTGCCCGAACCGCAAGACCCGGCTGATCTCCTCTCCGGCCGGGGAGGCGCAGGTGTCCGCGACTCGCTACTTTCTGTGATTCCGCTCGCTGACCTGCTGATAGATGAGAGACTCCAGAGGTTCGGGGGAGCGCTGGAGTTCGTCGAATCACGGATCACCGCCGCCAAAGCGGCCGCAGCGCTGATCGCCGAACTCCAGCCCGACCAGATCGCCCGCCAGGTCACCCGCGTCGCCGCCGGTACCGGCATGGATGCGACCGACATTACGGCCCTCGTCGCCTCAGCGATCAGCCCGGATCCGTCGCCGGACGTCTCGTCACCCCCTCTCCCTGTATCCGGGCAGCGGGCCTCCGAGCTCCGCAGCTCTCGTGACAGAGCCCGCCCTAGCAGCCCTGACCAGCATCGGAGGACGCCATGAGCCAGCAACACCCGGACCCGATCGCCGAAGGCCTCCAGCACAGTGGGCAACGTCTCGTCCAGATCGTGTCCGCAGCCGTCGGGGTGCAGCAAACCCTCGCCCAACGCCGAAGCCGCTCCAAGTCCGCCCGGCAGGCGCAGGAGGAGAAGGACGACAGAGCCCAGGCTCAGCTGCGACGAGCGGCACTGGCACAAGCCCGCTCACGATGGGGACGCGCTCACGACCGCAAATGGCTTCGCCAAGCGACCCTGTTGGACGTCGCCGAAGCGTGGGGAGCAGCCGTCCCGTACGCAGATGGCAACGCCTCCGCTGCCCTCGCCGTTCGCAAATGCGAGGAGCAGCTCCGCCGGCTCCACCCACACGCGATGACCCACTACGACCGATTCCGCGCCGAAGGGGCAGACGCCCTTCAAGCGATGAAGCAGGCCGCGCCCTTCTTCACCCGAGACCCCAACGTCAGGACCGGTGACCCGGCACCCGCATCTGCTGAACTGCATGAGGGCACCGGAACCGAGTGGGCCGCGCGAGTCCACGGACCCGACCGGAGCGAGTGGGAAGAGGCCCGCCAAGAACACCGCGCCACTCTTATCGCGGATGAGCTACGGGCCAAACTTCGTGCTCAGGGACGGGAACCGCAGCCCGAAGAGTTGCGGATGGTCCTCGAAATCACCACGAACCTGCCCGAGAGCATCATAGCCAAAGCCGTCCCGCTGGGCCCGCGTCCTCGACCCACGCGAGACGTCGAACGGGCTGCCGAAGACTTCCCGATCCCCATCAACGAGGCGCTGGAGATGAGCGCGAGGCAGATCTCCGAAGCGTCGGCTCAACGCCGGACGTCTCCGAAAGTCCCCGACCGGAACCGTCGACGCAACCTCTGAGCGAAGGGCCACCAAGAAGATGACCGCCATCCCGAACAACCCGCTCTTCTGGCTCGCGCTGATTGGCATCCTGGCCGTCCTCGCGGTGCTGCCGACGCTCATCGCGCTCGCTAGAGGCGCGGACGACATCGGCTACATCATCCTGGTCAACGTCATCTGCTGCGCCACCGTCTTCGGCTGGCCCATCGCACTGATCGCTGCTATCGCGTGGCCCCGCCGGCATCCCCGCGGACCCCGCAGTCCTGCGCCGCGACCGCGTCAGCCCTGGAGCCACTCCCGCCAGCGAGGGCCGTATGTGTGATGTCACGAACGCCGACGAACCGTCCGGCCCGAAGGGGTGGACGACCCGACCGAAAGCCGCTCCCAGGCACTGACCGATGAGGCCGATGCGACGAACCTCGCCCATCGTCAACTCCCCTGCTCGGCTGCTCAGCCGAGCAGATCTTCCACATAGCCTTAACGACCAATCGCAACCGAATGCAACGCCGCATCTCCCGGTCAGAGGTCGAGTTCCCCGCCGCGCGCTCGCTCGGCCAGGCGACGCCACTGATCACGGCGGAACATGAGCATGGGGCCCTCCGGGTCTTTGGAGTCGCGGACTGCGACCAACCCTGAAAGCGGGGCCAATTCCACGCAGCCCTGGCTCCCCTGACTGGCCGTCGCCTTACGCCACGTCAGGGGGGAGCGGGTGGGGGAGGGGGCGGTCATTTCATCTCCTCTTCGATACCGCGCAGGAAGGACGCCGTCTCGCGGGGGTCGAGCGCCGAAGCCACCAGCAGGTTGAACTTGGTGTTCATGCGGCTTACCTGGTGCGGTTGCTCCAGGTAGGCGTTGCCGGCCTGGCTTTCGACATACACGACGTCCGGGTCGGTGGGCTCGGGGAAACCGAGCAGTGAGAACGGCCCGTCGAGCCCAACGTGTGCACCCTTACCGAAGGGTAGAACCTGCACGGTGATATTGGGAGCGTCGATCGCTTCGAGCAGTCGCCGAACCTGCTCGCGCATCACCCGAGCGTCTCCGATCGTCCTGCGCAACACGTTCTCATCCAAAATCACCCACAGCGAGAACTGCGGGGCCGTCCGATCGAGGATCTGCTGCCGGGCGAGGCGGAGCTCCAGTAGGCGGTCGATCGTCTTGGGCGCCTCGGCGGGCAACGTCGCACGCAGCACCTCACGCGCGTACTCAGGGGTCTGCAGCAGCCCGTGGACGAGCTGGTTGTCGAAGTGCCGCAGCTCGGCGGCCTCACTCTCCAGCCCGATGTAGGAGCCGAAGTGGGGCGGGAAGACGTCCTGGAACTCGCTGTACCAGCCCGGCTGCGCCGCCTCCCTGGCCAGTCGCAGAAGAGCATCCCGGACGCGGTCGTCCGTCGCGCCGAACAACTCCAGCAGGTCGCGGATCTCGCGCTGCTTGGGCGGCTGAGCCTTGCCCGTCTCGATGCGACTCACCCGTGAAGGCGAGCACTCCAGGTGGTCGGCGACCTGCTCGATCGTGTAGCCGGCGTTGTCCCTCAGCTTGCGGAGCTCCGAACCGAGCCGGCGCATCCGGACCGTCGTGACTCGAGGTTGCGGCATCGAATCCCCCTCCCATGCTCGGCACAAATTACTCCGCACAACTCTCACTTGTCGGCAAGGGCGTCGCGTCCCACCCTCGCCCCTTCGGACATCTCAGGCAGAGCGGCGGATATCGCTGCCATTTCATCCCGCACACTTGTGCAGCACAGGTACGCGGTGCATGCTGAGCTGTGTTCGCTTGAGCGCTGAGAGCCACGAAGCGGCGCTTGACCAGCCCCTACTCGGCGCTCTCATTCGCAACCCAGTCAGAGCGGCCCCTGGAAGAAGAAGCGGCCCCGGACGCGGTGCGCCAACACCGGCCGGGACTTTGATCGGAAGCAGGAGTTCCGACCCATGCATGATCGTACGAACCCGTCTCCCAGCCAGGTGATGT
Organism: Actinomadura sp. NPDC049382; assembly: GCF_040677125.1. Classification (NCBI taxonomy): domain Bacteria; kingdom Bacillati; phylum Actinomycetota; class Actinomycetes; order Streptosporangiales; family Thermomonosporaceae; genus Actinomadura; species Actinomadura sp. NPDC049382. The sequence goes on along the minus strand of NZ_JBFARO010000087.1, from coordinate 11,668 downwards.
CACCCGTCGCACAGCGCGCTCCCCACCACAGACGAGAGCGAGTCCAGAAACCGCCACCCCCGGCCATGACCCCGGCACCGTGGGAGTCAAGCGGCGTCGACCCCGACCGAGCCATCGCCGACCTCGGCAATCGGTTCCCTCGCGCCACGATCTGGTTCGGCGATTTCACGGGAAGCTACTGGGCCCTGATCCGTACCGAGAGCGGCGCGAGCCGACTGCTCGAAGGCGCCACGGCCGAAGACCTGAGTCAGCGACTCGACTCGAACGAGCTGAACACCCCACAGGACTACCGGCTGCAGCCGCCTCCACCCGCCGCAGCGCGCCGGAACTCCGCCACGCTCAACCACCGCCGAGCCGCGCCACTCTCGTCCACCCGGGGAACCTCCCGTGGACGCGGCAAGTGTCGCAGCCGCCACTCCCGGCCACGGACGTTGAGGAGGAGCGGCCGGTGCTAACCGTCGACCCCGCCGCAATCCCCGCCGGTGGAGCCTGCGTCTTCCAACTCCCGGGTGACCCGAGTGCCGCCTCTCACGCCCGCTCAGCCGTCTCCTCCACCATGCGCCAGCTGGGCTTCGCCGTCGACCAGGTCGACGACGCCAAGCTCGCGGTGTCCGAGCTGGCGACCAACGCGCTCACGCACGCGTCCTCGATGACACGGCCCGAGCTTTGGATGTGGGCCCGCACCCGCCCTAGCCTCGAACTCGTCATCTCGGTCTTCGACGGCCACCGCAACGGCTGGCCGAGCATCACGCACGCTGACCTGCTCGACGAGCACGGCAAGGGCTTGTCCATCGTCGTAGCCCTGGCCACCCGCACTGGTACGAGCTTCACTCGCTCCCGACTGGCCGTATCGACGGGCAAGCGAGTCTGGTTCACTCTCGCGCTGCCGGCACCATGGTCGGCCGCAGACCGTGTCATCGCCCCGCGCTTCGCAGCGCACAGGCTTTCCGAGGCTCTCGCGGCCCGCGGAATCCCCACCACGTGCCGCAGTGACGACAAAGGCATCTCCGTCATCACCGCAGGGAACCTGCACGTCTGGGTCGAGCCGAAAGCGTTCTGCTGGCGTGACGACCACGGCTACACCCGCCAGCCGATGATCGACCTACAAGAGACTGCCGAACGCATCGTCAACCACCACGAATCACACGCATCGAGGACCTCGACCTGACAACCCGTCCCGGCCGCCCAGCCGGGCCCCCCGTCCCCGGGGACGCGGTGCGCTACCTCCCGTCCACCGCGTCCCCGGCCGTCGTCGCAACCCAACAGGACAGATCTCCGTGCACGCTGCCACAGACCGCCTCGCCCACCTCCTCCAAGGCGTCGAGAACATCCGAAGGCTCGCGGAACGAGCCGACCCCGAAGTCATCGAGAGCCTCCTCGCTCAACCGGCGGCCGGCCACCTCGACGACCACACCCTCGACTTCCTACGCAGAGCCCGCGACCTGCTCTTCATCACCACGCAAACCCTGAGCATGATGCTCAGAACCGCAGACCCGTTCACCACGCGCGGCTGTCGAGAGGAAGAGACCTCCACTACCGACAGTCGCTTCACATCTCCGCCGGCTTCGCAGCCCTCGTCGCCCCTTGACGCCGCCGAGGCCTGGCGTCGCGCGCACCTTCACTTCGCCCGCCACCATGAGGACTCGATCTTGGTTCACATCGAGGAATTCGAGGAGGGCTACCGGGCCATGCCAATCGTGGCGTCCGTTCCCGAGCCGCCGTCTGTTCCCACTATCGAGACTCCGACCACTCTGGTCATCGACAAGGCCACCGGCGCTGCAACCCTCTGGCCGTTGCTTCGCCTGGAAGTCCTAACCAGGCACTACCGCAGCTACAAACGCCAGGCACCCATAAGCTTCGACAGCCACTCCCGATGACAAACGTGCTCGCCGCGGCACGAATACCATTGCGCGAGTCGCCCGCGGCCCCGAGCCGGGGATGAGATCAACGGCCCGGCATGGATCTAGAACGAAGGACCAGTGCCGCCCACCGTCTCTGTCCGATTCGTCTGAATCTGCGAAAGTACTCCAAAACCGCCTTCGCGCTGTCTAAACTCCCAGGTCAGCGAGTGTGCTCCCCGCGCACGCGGGGATGGTCCCGATGTCGCCCGGCTTCGCGCGGTTGACGTTCGGTGCTCCCCGCGCACGCGGGGATGGTCCCCCTCCTGCGGCGGCGCGGTCCTTCATCCGGGTGTGCTCCCCGCGCACGCGGGGATGGTCCCGCGGCGCAGGCACCTGTCGCCGGTGTTGCCCTGTGCTCCCCGCGCACGCGGGGATGGTCCCCTTCGGTATCTGCTGCCCGCTGTGGTGTATGTGTGCTCCCCGCGCACGCGGGGATGGTCCCCACGGCGGGAGGATCGCGAAGATCTGCTCACGGTGCTCCCCGCGCACGCGGGGATGGTCCCGAGTACGTCCCCGACCTGATGTGGCCCACGTCGTGCTCCCCGCGCACGCGGGGATGGTCCCAAGCAAGGGCTGCAGCTTCGCTGCGGCGACATGCTCCCTGCGGACGCTGGACGTCGGTGGCGGGTGCTCGCCGCGGTGGTCAGGGTGGTGGCGGCTATGTGGCTTCGACGGATGGGCCAAGTCGGCTGCAAGTCGTCTTGGGCTCGGCCCGCCGCTATGTCCATTGACGACGATGCCGTCCGATTCTGGTGACGAATCACCTGAGCCGCGCTGCTGAAGGTGCGTGGTGATGTGCCGCGCTCCTTGGCCTACGTCGGAGATCCCTCGTGCTTCGGCGCAGAGATGCCCCGGTGATTACGGTCTCCTCGGGCTAGGCTCCCTGTGTGCAAAGAGGTAGTGGGCGGGTTCTTTACGTAGTGGCCTGTGCTGCGCCCGCAGCGACGGATCTAGTCCGGCTGGTCGAACTTGCGCAGGATTCGGGTTGGCGAACGTGTGTGATCACGACGCCGATGGCGCGTCGCTTCGTCGATACGGAGGCGTTGGAGGCGCGGACGGGTGAGCGGGTTCGCTCGGATTACCGGATGCCGGGTGAGTCGAACGAACTGCCTGCTGCTGATGCGGTGGTGGTGGCGCCCGCCACCTTCAACACGATCAACAAGTGGGCGACCGGCATCGCGGACACCTTCGCTGTGAGTTTGTTGTGCGAGCTGATGGGGTTCGAGGTGCCCATCGTGGCGGCCCCCCTGCTCAAGGTTGCATTGGCTCGGCATCGTGCGTTCGAAGCGAACGTTGAAACCCTGCGCGAGATGGGGGTGCGGGTGCTGTTCGATCCGGCTGCGCCGGCACATGCCCGAATGGCAACCTGGGAAGCAGTCATGGGAGAGCTGCACGCACTGGTCGGGGATCGGTAGCGTTTACGGCTGGAGTGGTCAAGGTGAAGGATGCGCGCATGGGGGTGGGGCAGCAGCTCGCCCGTGCCCGGCGGCGGCGAGGGTTGTCCCAAGTTGTCCTGGCGGGGCTGATCGGCCGCTCCGAAAGCTGGCTGAGCCAAGTAGAACGCGGCGTAAGAAGTATCGATAGTCACTCCGTACTGACCCAGCTTGGCGAGATCCTGGGAATACCGCTGGAAGACCTTACGGTGGATGAGAAAGGGGGTGGAGTGCGGCGCTACGAGGCGGCGGCCCAGATCCGGGACGCCATGACCAGCTACGAGACACTTGCGGCTTGCGTTGCCCCCAGCGGGGCAACTACCCATGCTCCGGACCTTGCGTGGCTTAGCAACGAACTGCGCGCGGTCAATCGCCTCTATCAAGCCGCTCACTACGACACGGCAGGTCAGAGGCTTCCCCGCTTGATCAAAGCCGCTGAACATGCGGCGCAAGCCGCCCCTGCCCTGCGGCTTCGTGCAGCGCACACTCTCCTCGCGCTTGTGTATCACTCGGCGGCGATGACGCTGAATCGCGTCGGCGAGACTGAACTCGCCTGGACTGCGGCTGATCGCTCCTTGTCGGCAGCTCGAGAAGCTGACACACCCCTGCTCGCTGCAGCCAGTGCCTTCCGCCTCGGATATGTATTTGTCCGCATGCGAGAGCTGGAGAAAGCTAAGACCATTGCGCTGAATACCGCCAGCGCATTAAGGTCCGTTCCCGGCAAATATGACCCACAATGCCTGTCACTGGTGGGCGGGCTCCATCTGGTTGCTGTCACGGCCGCGGCACGCCAGTTTGATCGAGCTGAAGTCGATGCCAATCTCAAACAGGCGCGACGTGTCGCTACCGCACTGGGCGGGGACCATAATCACTTCTGGACGGCTTTTGGGCCGACCAACGTTCGCATCCATGAGTTGTCGGCAGCCGTCACCTTTGGCGACCCTCGCCAAGCTGTCGATATCGGAGAATCTCTCGACGTCTCACGGCTTGCGCCCGGTCTGCGGGGACGTCGGGCACAGGTGCGGCTGGATCTCGCCCGTGCCTACGGTCAGCAACGCAAGGATGCAGCTGCGGTGAACATGTTGTTGGACGCAGAGAACCTCTCGCCCGAGCTGGTCCGCTATGACGTGCGAACGCACGACCTCCTTGCCGCCCTGATCAAACGGGAGCACCGCGCCAGTACGCCGCAACTCCGGGGTCTGGCGCATCGCGCCGGAGTCATCTGACCCGTACAAAAGTGCGGGTTCTTTGCCTGTAGCCCTGTACGGGTTTTCTCTCCGTCTTCGACCTAACGTGCCCGGACAACGCACGGTCGAAGAGAGACGGAGCGATGGGCACAGTACAAGGGACGGGCATTCCCACCCGCCAGATGGGCAGCCGGCTGAACGGCGCGTTGGGTGAGCGTCGGTTGCACCTGGCGGCGTTGAACGCGGCGGTTGCGCAGAGCGGGGAGCGGCTGTCGTGCGGGCTGGTGAGCCGGGCGGGTGGTCCGCCGGTTCTGTTCGTGGTGAGCCACAACGACAAGTTCCGGACCATGGACGTGGGCTGTGAGCGGGTCGGTGGGGTGTGGTGGTTCGTGCGGGCGGACACCGGTGAGGGCCTGGTGCCGGTGCTGGAGGTCGAGAACGCTCCTGCGCTGCTGGCGCGGCTGATCGAGCGTTCGACGGACGCCGCGGCCAGCACGGGTGGTGACCGGTGATGGCACGGCGATTCGACCAGGACGACGCGGCGTTCACGGCCGGTTCGATCAAGGAGCCGGTGGCGAAGCTGCGGGCCGACCAAGCCACCGGGCCGCTCTGCGGCCCTGACGGGGAGTGGGACCCGGACGTTCCCTCCCCAGCGCGGATGTACGACTACTACCTGGGCGGCAAGGACCACGGGACGGCGGACCGGAAGGCCGCTGAGCGGGTGGTGGCGGTCGCGCCGTCGATCCCGGTGGTGGCGCGTGCGAACCGGGCGTTCATGCACCGGTCGGTGGCGTGGGCGGCGCGTCGCGGTATCGGTCAGTTCGTGGACGTGGGGACCGGTATCCCGACCGAGCCGAACCTGTACCAGATCGCGCGCGAGTTCCGCGATGACGCGGTGGTGGTCGGGGTGGACAACGATCCGGTGGTGCTGGCGCATGATCGGGCGTTGCTGGAGGGCATGCCGATCGTTCGCGGCGACGTGCGCGCGGTCGATGAGCTGATCGCTGATCTCGATGTGTGGATCGACTGGGACAAGCCGGTGGCGGTGCTGCTGGTGGCGGTCCTGCACTTCGTCACCGACGAGCAGAACCCGGCCGGTGTGGTGGCGGCGTTCGCGGGGCGGATGGTGCCGGGGTCGGTGGTGGCGCTGTCGCACGTGTCGTCCACGGGCGCGGACCGAGAGGCGCTGACGCGGGTGGAGAAGGTGTATGAGGGGGCGACGGCGCCGGGGGTGGCGCGTACGCATGAGCAGATCACGGGCCTGTTCGGGAGGCGGCTGGAGTTGGTGCCGCCGGGGGTGGTGCCAGTGCAGCACTGGCCGACCGAGGCGGGGCCGCTGACCAAGATCCCGATTCTGGGCGGGGTCGGTATGGTGCCCGACGTCCGCGCGGGCGCGCAGCAGGACGGGCGGGTGTGATGGCCGGGCCATGGACGGTGATGAGCCTCAACACCCAGTACGGGGGCGGGTCCGACGGTGAGGGGCGTCTATCGAAGCGGTGGGGTGCGCTCGCGGACATGATCGCGAGCGTGCGGCCTCACATCCTGCTGGCGCAGGAGCTGACGGGCTGGGCGCGTGACCCCCGGTTGCACGCGGCGGCGGAGCGGTCGTTGCAGCGCCGGGGCTGGCCGCTGCGGTTCCTGCTGGCGCCGTCGCGGACGGACTTCCACACCGCCGTCGCCTTCGCGCCGGACGTGCTGTGCTGGCGGCAGTACGAGACCAAGTACGCGCACCTGACCGACAACGGCTACGGGGTCGCTGTGCTGGCCGATGTCGGCGCCGATGAGGACGAGCCGGGGGTGACGGTGATCTCGGCGCACCTGTCGGCGTACTCGGCGGAGGCGGCGGCGCAGGAGGCGCAGCGGATGGTGGCGCGGCTGCACCGGTACGGGGGCGTGGGCATCCTCGGCGGGGACATCAACAACATGCCGCTCGGTGACCGGGAACCGGACTGGGCGGCGCTCCCGCCCTACAACCGCAGTGCCCAGTGCGTGCCGCGCCTGTCGCCGGATGAGCCCTGGCGCGGCAACCGGGCTGTTGGTGAGGTTTTGGCCAGGGCGGGCCTGGTGGACGTGGCCGCGCACCTGGCCGAAGCGCGGAACCGGCCGGAGTTGCGGGCGGCGACCGGCAGCGGCGGGGTGCGGGTGGATCAGTTCCACGTCACCGGCAACTTGCGGGATGGGCTGCTGGGGTATGAGCGGCTTGCCGCTGCCAGTGACCACGACGCCATCGTGATGCGGCTCGACCCCGGGACGGCGACACAGAGCGGGAGGCGGCAGTGAAGGGCCGGGTAGGCAGGGTGCTGGAGCAAGTGGACCGGGCCGCACTGCGATGGCGCACGTCGCGTGGCGTAAGGGTGCGGGTCTTGGCGCTCGATCTGCTGGCGGTGACGCTTGAGTCGATGGGCTGGCGGTGTGTGCGGCTGTACCGACTGGAGGTGCTGCCGGTTCCGGTGCTGTGGGTACACGGCGGCGACACCGATGCCGGGCTGGCGGTCGCCCTGGTGGCGACGAGCGGCGGTTGGCACTACATCGACGCCGGCAATCGGAAGGAGCCGTTCCTCGGGCTGTACTCGGACCGGGCGGGCGCGGCTGCGGCGGTGGACGCGCGACTCAAGTGGCAGCTCACAACCGACACTGCCCCCGAGGGTGAAGCGGCCGCATCGGCTGAAGCCACTGCTAGGGAAGGGTGCGCCCGATGACGGAGACGGCGACACCGACAGGCCGGATGCAACGGGCACTTGATGCGCTGGTGGAGCGGGCCGGGGCAGCGTCCCGGGTGACCAGCGGCGAGGCGTCCGGGCTCAGCCTGACACAGACCACCGTGGTCCTGGACGCCGTCATGGACGTATGGGATCTGGTCGGACAGATGCTCGGGCCGGTGATGGACCGGGTGGAGCAGATCAACGAGCGCGAGTTGATCGAGCGGCCGGGCGAGTCGGGACGCGCGGTCCTGGACGACGCGGTGCTGCACCTGTCGTACGGGCGCGACGGGCTGGCGGCGGCGCGGGCTCTGGTGGCGGTAGCGCTCGCGGAGATAGTGAGCGTCGAGCAGGGCGGCGCGCAGCAAGGATGAAGGGCCGCGGCCCCCTTCGCGCGGTGTCAGGGGCGGGCCGGCCGGATGGCCGAAGGCCACCCGAAGGGGTGACCGCGAGGGTGTTCAACCGGCGCCGTTGCGCCGTTCCAGTTGAAGCGTCTTCGGCGTGGGGACTGCTGGCCGGCTCGGGTCTGGAAATGCGGGTTACCTGGGAAATTCCGGTGCGGAAGCAGGCCGCTGCGAGCGGCGGCCGAGAAGGGATGGGCTGGACGATGACGCGGCTTCGACTGAGCTATGTCAATGTCGAGCACGGCGGCCGAGCCGAGGCGGGGTACTCGGCCTACTCCGGGGACGGCGGCCCCTACGACTACAGCAAAGTCGTCGGGATGCTGCACGACAGGGACTGGCCTGACGTCCTGGTCGTGGGTGAGGGCGACCGGTACGAGCTGAACGGGATGGAGGGCGCGTACGAGGCCGCCGCCGCACTGCGGGAGGCGGGCGGCCCCGCCTACGTCCCGCACCCGTGCTCGCTGCCGCGTGAAGGCGGCCTGTTCGCGCCGGTGATCTACACCGACCCGGAAAAGGTGGTGGTGCGGCGGTTCTACGGCCATCGGCTGCCGGACTTCGCCTCCCGCAACCGCAACCTGATGGTGCTCACGCTCCCCGGTCGGTCCGACCCGATCCGGCTGGTGGCCGTGCACGGCGACATCTACAGCGGGGATGACCGCCTGGCCGATGCGCGCCGCCTCGACCGGTGGTCGGACCCGAAGATCCCGTGTGCGCTGCTGGGCGACTGGAACACCGTCCCGTCCGGCCCGTTCTTCGAACCCAGCGACTTGAACACTCCCGGCGTGCACAACCCGCGCCAGATCAACTACCGGGTCCAGTGGAAGGGCGGGGCGTCGCTGGCGGGGCCGCACGTCTACGACACGCGGGCGCTGGACGCGCTGTGCGGCTGGTGGAACCCATCCACGCAGCAGCGGGAGGGCGGCCTGGGTTTCAGCCATTCGGCCGAGCTTGCCGGAGACTACACCCCGACGCAGATCGCCAAGCCGAACGGCCGCCAGTGCCTGCCCATTGACGCGATCTTGCTGAACGCGCCGCTGGCTGCGGCGTATGTGGAGGACTCGTACCGCGTCCACGACTTCCGCGACCCGCAGCGGCCCGACTCCGACCACAAGCGCATCTCGCTCACGGTCGACATCTGAGCACGGGGCGGGGTGCGCGGTTCGGCAGGCGGAGGTGAGGGCCGCGTGGCTGAATGAACGGGGCCTTCGTAGCACAGAGGATGAGGACCGACGGAAGGGAAGGCATGAGGCGCGAGGCGGAACCCGGCGACGGGGACGTGCGGTCGTCGGTGACGGATCTGGTTCCGGCCGGAGCGGGTGCGATGGAACCGGTGTTCTCGTGGTCGGGCGGGGGCGGGGTGCTGCGGCTGGGCACGCGGACGTCTCCGCTGGCGATGACGCAGGCGCGCCTGGTGGCCGCGCGGCTGGAGGAGCTGGCCGCCGTCCGGGTCGAGGTGATCGGGATCCAGACGGCCGGGGATCGGCATCGCGGCCACCTGGGCGAGCTGGGCGGCAAGGGCGCGTTCATGCGGGAGATCGACCGGGCACTGTTGACGGGCCGGGTGGATGTCGCGGTGCACTGCCTCAAGGACGTGCCCGGTGATGTGCCGCGCCCGGATGGCCTGGTGTTCGCCGCCTACGTCGAACGCGATGACACCGCCGATGTGATGCTGTTCCCGATGGCGAGCAAGGTGCAGTGCATGGCCGATCTCGCGCCGGGGGCGCTGGTGGGGACCTCGGCGGTGCGGCGGCGCGCCCAGCTGGGGAAGATCCGCCCGGACCTGCGGGTGGAGTACCTGCGCGGCAACGTCAATTCGCGGCTCGGGCGGCTGGACGCGGGCGAGGAGTTCGACGCCATTGTGCTGGCGCGGGCGAGTCTGGCGCGGTTGGGCATCGACCGTGCGGGCGAGGCGCTTGACATCATTCCGGCGGTGGGTGCGGGTGTGCTGGCGGTGGACTGCCGCCGCACCGACCCCGACATCGTGGAACTGGTGCGACTGCTGGACCACAGGCAGACCCGGCAGTGCGTGAGCGCGGAACGCACGATGCTGCACGGGCTCCAAGGGCACTGCAACAGCCCGATCGCGGGTCACGCGCGGCTGGAGCGGGACGGGCAGTTGAGCTTGCGCGCGATGGTGTTCACCCGTGACGGCTCGGAGTTCGTGCACTCGCATGAGTGGGCGCCGCCGGACAAGGGCGAGGATCTGGGCGCGTACGTGGCGGGTGATCTGCTGCGCAAGGGAGCCCGCGACCTGATCGGCGGTATCCCGCACTGAGAGTCTGAGCGGGGCAGGCGGCCGCAAGGGTGAAGGGCCGCGGACACCTTCGTCTGGGGGCACGGGTCAGGCCAGTCGAATGGCGTAGTTACAGAACCGGCACCTCGATGCGGAACAGACTCCCCTTGCGGGCAACCGTTTAGGCGGTCCAGCCGGTAGATGTCGGCGAGAGATCTACTGGGAGGTCGGATGCGGGAGCGCCCGGACTACGCGGCGTATGTGACAGAGCGGTCGCCGCGGCTGCTCAGAACGGCCTATCTGCTGTGCCGCGACTGGGCGCAGGCGGAGGACCTGCTGCAGACGGCGCTGGTCAAGGCGTGGCGCTCGTGGCGGCGGATCGAGGACAACCCCGATCCGTACGTCTACCGGATCCTGGTCAACACGCACGCGTCGTGGGCGAAGCGGCACTGGCGCGGCGAGCGGCCCACGGAACGGCCCCCGGACGGCCCCGACCCGGCGGACGGCATCGGCGCCGCTGAGGACAAGGCGGTCCTGTGGGCGGCGCTCGGTCGGCTCCCGCACCGGCAGCGCGCCACGCTGGTGCTGCGCTTCTTCGAGGACCTGTCGGAGCCGCAGGTCGCCGAGGTGCTCGGCTGCTCGGTCGGGACGGTGAAGAGCCAGACCAGCAAGGCCCTCACCAAGCTCCGGATCGATCCGGGCGTCCTGGCCGCAGCACCGCAGGGAGGCGAGTGAGCGATGGCACGCGAACTGAAGGATCTGACCGAGGTCATGGAGGCCGAGAGCGCTCGCGGCGTTCCGTCACCGGATCTGCTGGACGGCGTCCGCCGCCGGGTCCGGCGCGGCAACCGGCTGCGCGCAGCCGCCGCGGCCTTCGGCGTGGTGCTGATGGCGGGGGCGGCCTTCGGGGTCGTCCAGCAGCAGGACGGCAACGCCCGCGACCGGCACGCGCTCGCACCGACGATGACGGGCGTCGTCAACCAGGACTTCCAGAGGTCCGCGGGGCGGGACGGCATGCAGCCGCTGCAGGAGGTCGGCTTCTCACAACTTCGGGCCAAGGGGCGGTTCACCATCACGCCGACCGGGCCGTTCATCGGCGTCACCCTCCGGTGCTCCGGCGATTTCATGGTCTACCAGCAGCGGGAGAACGGTGCCTTCAGCAGCGGCGGCTGCAGCCAGGGCTCACCCGACGACAACTCCTCCTCGGTCTCCAAGGTCACGCCGGGCGTGCCGATCACCATCGAGGTCGTGGCTCTCCCGTTGAAGGACAGCAGCGAGCAGGACCCGAACACGTTGAGTTCAATGATCGGAATTGACCGGTACCTGGGCGGCCACGAGCCGACGTCGGGGAACTGGAGCGTCCGTGTCTACAGCGGCCAGTGCAACACCGACATCTGCTCCAGGTTGACCCGCCCTCCGACGCAGCCGAAACAGCTTGCGGTGACCGGGCTGAAGCGGTTGGCGCGGGTCACCGGGAGCGCCGACGGCAGATCCCGGACGGTGCCGCTCAACGAGCCGGGCAAGTTGATGCGGATGCGGGTGACGTGCGTGGACGGCGCGGCGGTGGCGGTCGTCCGGACTGGCGGGCAGACCAAGGTCGTGGACTGTGAGATCGCCGAATCCACGGGCATCGCTTGGGATCAGGACGTCGAAGGCGGGACGAACGCAATCAAGATCGCCGTGCTGCCCGCCGAGGCGGGCAAGGTGCACGGCACTAGCGACGCCGCGCTGGCAAAACTGATGAAGAGCGTGAAGCCGGCGGGGAAGTGGACACTGGAGGTCTACGCCCGCTGAGCCCCGCAGCGCCGCCG
>NZ_JBFARO010000086.1:0-33306 GCF_040677125.1 Actinomadura sp. NPDC049382 | reverse complement strand
CCCGGCCGTCCCGCAGCCGCGCCGCGGCGAACCCGCCGTCGAGCCGTTCGCCGAGGTCGAGGCGCTGCCAGCGTGGGCGGCGGAGCTGGCCGGCGGGCACGCCGACGTCCGCGCCGCCGTCGAGGCCATGCGGGCCGGCGTCACCGAGGCGCTCCGGGCGGCCCGCGCGGAACTCGACGACGCGAAGGCGCTCGCCGACCGGCGCCGCCGGCACGCCGAGGCCGTCGCCCGCCGCGACGCGCTGGCCGGCCGGGCGGAGGAGAAGTCCCGGACGGCGTCCCGGCTCGACGCCGCGGCCCGCGCCGACCGGGTCGTCCCGCTGGTGCGCGACGTCCGCGACCGGCACGCCCGGGCGGTGCAGGCGCGCCGCTGGGCCGAGGAGACCCGCGCCCGCGCGGCGTCGCTGCTGCCGCCGAAGGCGCCGGAGGACGTCCTCGCCAAGGCCGAGCGCGACCGCCGCGACGAGGCCGCCGCGCTGGAGCGCATGCGCGCCGCCGCCGCCCGCCTCCGCGAGGTCGAGCGGCAGCGCGACGCCCTCGCCGCGGAGCTGGGCCGGCTGGAGCCGCGGGACGCGCGGACCGCCGCGGCGCTGGAGGAGCTCCCCGCGATCGTGGCCGCCCGCCGCGCCGAGCTGGACGAGGCCAGGGTCGCGGCGGCGGGCGTGCGCGGCGCCGAGGCCGCCGTCCACGACGTCCGGCGCAGGCTGGACGCCGCCCACCGCCGCGACCGGGTCGAGATCCTGCTCGCCGAGGCGGAGGAGGCGCAGCGCGCCGCGGTCGACGCCGCCCAGGAGGCCCGCGACCGCGCCCAGGAGCTCCGGCAGGCGCGCCTGGACGGGATGGCCGCCGTCCTCGCCGGGGAGCTGAAGGACGGCGAGCCCTGCCGCGTCTGCGGATCCACCGAGCATCCCGCGCCCGTCGCCTCGCTCGCCGTCGTCCCCTCCGAGGAGGAGGTCGAGCGCGCCCAGGCCGCCTACGACGCGGCGCAGACGCTCCGGGAGCGGCGGACCGGCGAGGTGGAGTCGCGGCGGTCCGAGCGCGACCAGCTCCTGGAGGCCGCCGGCGACGTGCCCGCCGAGGCGCTCGCGGCGGAGCTCGCCGAGGCCGAGCGGGCGCTGGAGGCCGCGGCGGCGCGGGCCGTCGAGGCCGCCGAGCTGGAGGCCGCCCTGCACCGGCACGAGCAGGAACTCGACCGCGCCCGCGCCGAGCGCCACGAGGTGTCCCGGCTGCTCACCGAGAACCGCATCCGGGACGGGGAGCTGGCCGACGAGCGGGCCCGGCTGTCGGCGGAGCTGGACGAGGCGCGCGGCGATGACCCGACGCTGGAGGCGCGCATCGCCCGCCTCGGCCGCGAGGCCGGCGCGCTCGCCGAGGCCGTCGAGGCGCTGCGCGCCTCCGGCCGCGCCGACGAGGAGCTGGCCGCCGCCCGCGCGAAGGCGCGGCAGGAGGCGGCGGAGCAGGGGTTCGGCACGCCCGACGAGGTCGAGGAGGCGGCGCTGTCCGACGAGGACCAGGGCGTCCTGCGCGACCGGATCCGCCACCTCGACGACGAGGAGGCGCAGGTCCGCGCCCTGCTGGGCGATCCGGCGCTGGCCGCGGCGGCCGCCGCGCCCGCGCCCGATCTGCCCGCGCTCGAAGCGGCGGTGCGGGCGGCGGAGGCGGCGCACACCGCGGCCGCGAACGCCGCCGACCGCGCCCGCAAGCGCTGCGAGCGCCTCGCCGAGCTGCGCGCGGACCTCGGCGCGGCGGTGCGCGCGTGGCGTCCCGCCGCCGAGCGGTACGAGGTCGCCGAGCGCCTCGCCGGGCTGGCGTCCGGCAAGCACGCCGCGAACCGGCACGCGATGTCGCTGTCGGCGTACGTGCTCGCCGCGCGCCTGGAGCAGGTCGTCGCCGCCGCGAACGAGCGGCTGTCGCGCATGTCCGGGGGCCGCTACGCCCTCGTCCACACCACCGACAGGGCGGCGGGCGACCGCACGAAGGGCGCGGGCGGCCTCGGCCTGCGCGTCGCCGACGCCTGGACGGGCCTGGAGCGCGACCCCGTCACCCTGTCGGGCGGCGAGTCGTTCATCACGTCGCTGTCGCTGGCGCTCGGGCTCGCCGACGTCGTCACCGCCGAGGCGGGCGGCGCCGAGATCGGCACGCTGTTCGTCGACGAGGGGTTCGGCACCCTCGACGAGGAGACGCTCGACGAGGTCATGGACGTCCTGGACGGCCTGCGCGACGGCGGCCGGGCGGTCGGCATCGTCAGCCATGTCGCGGAGCTGCGCGCCCGCATCCCCGCCCAGCTCCGCGTGACGAAGAACCGCGCCGGCTCCACCGCGGCGACCGTCGTGTGACGCGCTACGAGATGTACTGCAGGATCACGTTGTGGACGTGGTGGCTCTTGTCGCTGCCGCGGAACTCGACCTCGTAGGTGTGCGTGCCGACGTTGATCGCGATCGACCCGGTGGAGAAGTAGGACCCGGCCCACGACTTGTTGCTGACCACGCTCACCGAGGTGATCTTCGAGTAGGGCACGCTGGTGATCGCGTACTTCTTGCCGGCGAAGCTCTTGTCCTGGATGATCACGCGCCGGTCGGTGAGGCCGATGAACCCGGTGCCGGCCCCGACCGCGTCGTAGACGGCGATGATCTGCTCGCCGGGGATCAGCCCGCTCTCGATCTGCTTGAGCTGGCCCGACCTGTCGTGTTCGATCCCGTCGCCCATCGGTTCCTCCAGTGCTCGGTGTGCCGGTTCGACGGACGGGCGGTCCGTCCCGTTCCGCAGGGGAGTGTCGCAGCCGTCGCGCGGGGGACGAGCCGCTTCGAGGAAGCCGGTGCCGTTCGCCGCCGTCCGCGGCGTCCGAGCGGGCGGCGGTAAAAAAACCAGTGTATTTGGTGTAAATCCCTGGGGCGCAGCGGGGCCGCCGAGCCGCCCCGCAGGCTGACCCCTCCATTGCGTCAACCTCACTGACCAGCGACTTTGCGAGCCCGCCGGCGGTGTGCGGCGCCTCACAGCACCCCGCTCTGGACGCGCCCGCTCTTTCTCCAATAAAAACTAGCCTGCTAGTAAAAAATAGGCCCGGAAGGGGTCGGCAGGATGGACGGAGCAAGATCGAGGGTGCTCGTCGCGGCGTTCGCGTTCGCGGTCGCGCTGACCGTGGCGCTGTGGACGCTCCCGCGCGGCAACCCGGCCGAGGCGGCGCACTCGGCCGGGTCCGCGCACGAGGCGGAACCGGCCGCGGCGGCCGCGTCGCCCGGCGCGGAGCACGACGGGACGTCGCACGACGCGTCGGGCGCCGGCGGGGCGGACGGCTGGAAGGCCATGGACGACGCCATGGCCAAGCGGGACAAGAGCTTCCCGGCGGCGACCAAGGGCCAGGGCGGGCAGGACCTCGCCCCCACGGTGCTGCCGGACGGCACCAAGGAGTTCCACCTGACGGCCAAGGCCGTGAAATGGGAGGTGGAGCCCGGCAAGGTCGTGGACGCCTGGGGCTTCAACGGCATGGTGCCGGGCCCGACGATCCGCGCCGACGTCGGCGACAAGGTCCGCATCGTGGTGAAGAACGAGCTGCCCGAGCCGACCAGCGTCCACTGGCACGGCATCCAGCTGCCCAACAAGATGGACGGCGTCCCGAACGTCACCCAGGACTCCATCAAGCCGGGGAAGACGTTCGCCTACGAGTTCCCGGTGACCCGGATCGCGGACACCTGGTACCACTCCCACTACAACGGCACCAAGCAGGTGAGCAGCGGCCTGTGGGGCGCGATCCAGTTCGGCGACGTCCCCACCCCGCACAAGGAGAAGGTCGCGCAGAAGCAGATCATCCAGATCCAGGACGCCGGCGTGATCGGGATGACCCTGAACGGCAAGTCCTTCCCGGCGACGAAGCCGCTGAAGGCGCGGGTGGGCGACTGGGTGCAGGTCACCTACGTCAACGCGGGCACGATGGCGCATCCGATGCACCTGCACGGCGTGGACCAGGTGATCATCGCCAAGGACGGGTTCCCGCTGGAGCAGACCTACAAGGCCGACACGGTCAACGTCGCGCCCGGCGAGCGCTACACCGTGCTCATCCACGCCGACCAGCCCGGCAAGTGGATCTGGCACTGCCACATCTTCCCGCACGCCGAGGGCTCCCAGGGCATGTTCGGCCTGGTCATGGAGATGCAGATCACCTGATCACGGCCCGGCTCGGACCGCCCGAACCCCCCATTCCCCCCGCACACCTGGAGTGAGTCGATGTCCACAACAACCCCTGAGCCGGACCGTCCGGCACCGGGCAGACCGCCGGGGCCCGCCCGCAGGCGCTGGACGGCGGCGCTGAACGGGTTCATGCCCGTCATCAGCGCGGCGCTCGCGCTCGGCCTGATCGTCGGGCTGCTCATGGTCAGCGCCGCGCCCGGCGGCCACGAGCACGGCGCGCTGGCCTCGTCCGAGGAGGGCGCCGCGGCGCCCGCCGCGGGCGGCGCGGCCCTTCCCGGGAAGGGCAAGAAGGTCACCCTCGACTTCGAAGAGGGCGACATGTACATCAAGCCGAACAAGGTCACCGTCCCGGCCGGCGCCGACATCACGGTGAACGTCGTCAACAAGGGCAGCCAGGCGCACACCCTGAGCCTGCTGGGCAAGACGAACAAGCAGCTCGAACCGGGCAAGTCCGAGACCCAGCACTGGGGCGTGCTCACCGAGTCCACCCAGGCGTGGTGCGTCATCCCGGGCCACAAGGACGCCGGCATGCTCGTCGAGATCACCGTGACCGGCGGTGAGAGCACCAAGGCGGCGGGCACCACCGCGGCCGCTGCGGCGGGAGCCGGCACCGCCGGCGACACGGCGAACGCCAAGATCGACCCGGCGGCGAAGCCGGCCGCCGGATGGAAGCCGTTCGACCCGACGGCACCGGTCAACGACGGCAAGGACGTCCACGAGGCGACGTTCACCGTCACCGAGAAGGAGATCGAGGTCGCTCCCGGGGTGAAGCAGACCCGGTGGACCTACAACGGCACGGCGCCCGGCCCCACGCTGCGCGGCAAGGTCGGCGACACCTTCCGGATCAAGCTCGTCAACAAGGGCTCGATGGGGCACTCCATCGACTTCCACGCCTCGAAGGTCGCGCCGAACGTCCAGATGCGGACCATCAAGCCCGGCGAGACGCTCGTCTACGAGTTCACGGCGCAGTTCTCCGGCATCTTCACCTACCACTGCGGGTCCGACCCGATGATCTACCACATGGGCAACGGCATGCACGGCGCCCTGATCGTCGACCCGCCGGACCTGCCGAAGGTCGACAAGGAGCTGGTGCTCATCCAGTCGGAGCTCTACCTCGGGCCGCAGGGCAAGCCGGGCGACCTGAAGAAGATGCAGGCCGGCGAGTACGACGCGGTGGTCTTCAACGGCTACCACAACCAGTACGTCCACGCCCCGATCAAGGTGAAGCCCGGGGACCGGGTCCGCGTTTGGGTGGACGACGGCGGCCCCAACGAGAACATCGCCTTCCATGTCGTCGGGACGATCTTCGACACGGTCTGGAAGGAGGGCGCCTACACGCTGCGGCGCGACAACAAGGAGAAGGGCGGCGCGCAGGTCCTCGACCTCCAGCCCACCCAGGGCGGCTTCGTCGAGTTCACCCTCCCCGACGCCGGCACCTACCCGTTCCTCGGCCACAGGATGAAGAACATGGCCGCCGGCGGCCTCGGCGTCTTCCAGGTCGGCTGACCCGCACCCATGGAGGTGACCATGACAACCACCGACACCGCGGGGACGGCCGTCCCGGCGTCCTCGCCCGCACTCACGGCCAGGCGCGCCGCCGCCGCCGGGTCCGTGCTCGCCGCGCTCATCCACTACGCCGTCGTGCCGGAGCACCTCGACGAATGGTGGGCGTACGGCGTGTTCTTCAGCGCCGTCGGCATGTTCCAGCTCATCTGGGCCGTGCTCGCGCACACCGGCGACGAGCGGCCGGTGCTGCTGTCCGGCCTCGCCGTCAACCTCGGCGTCCTCGCCCTGTGGGCGGTGAGCCGCACGAGCGGCCTGCCGTTCGGGCCCGAGCCGGGGGAGGCGGAGGCCGTCGGCGTCCTCGACGTGCTCAGCGGCGCCGCCGAACTGGTGCTGGTCGCCGGGATCCTGCTGGCCCTGCGCGGCTCGCGCCGGCGGCCCGCCGAGACCCCGGCGGAACCCGCCGGCGAGAGCGGGTGACGCGCACCCCGTCCCCGCACGCGGGCCCGCGGATCCGAAAGGACCCGCGGGCCCGCCCGCGTGCGGTCGCTCAGTGGCCGGCGTCGCGGGTGCGGCGCAGGTACGCCAGGCAGAGGTGCGGCTCGACCAGGGGGTCCAGCCGGTCCGCCGCCAGCGGGACGCCCATCTCGGCGAGCGCCCCCTGGATCAGGCCGAGGTGCAGCCGGCACACGACGTCCGCGTGCCGTTCCGCCACGGTGCCGAAGGGGCAGTTGCGCACCCGGATGCGCACCTCCTCCGGATCCGGGTCCGGGTGGTCGGCGCCTTGCTCGAACTCGGGGCTGAAGCCCATGCCGGCCATCATCCGGTCGAGCCGCTCCAGCGCCTCCGCCGTGCCGAGCCGCTGGAACGGGGCGGGCGGATCGGCGAGGTGGCGGCCCCAGGCCCGGCCCGCCTCGATCGCGGCGCCCTCCGGATCGGGCAGCATCCCGGAGACCAGGCTCGCCAGCATCTCGGCGAGCAGCCGGTAGCTGTGCCGGCCGTCCGGCTCCTCCGCGCGGTACACCATGCGCGGGCGGCCGGGCCGGTCGCGGCCCTCGGGCACCCGCCGCACCAGGCCGGCCTCCGCCAGCCCGTCGAGATGGAAGCGCGCGGTGTTGGGGTGCAGCCCGGCCCGCTCGGCGATCTCGCGCACGCCGAGCGGCGCGGCGCCCGCCTCGCGGACCACCCGCAGGACCCGGGCGCGGCTGCCGCCGAGCCCCGCCTCGGCCGCCGCCGGCTCCGCGTCCACCCATTCGCGGTCGTCCATGGCCCGAGTTTATGCATATCCACTAGTGAAAATCAGCAGGCGGACGGGCGGGAACGCGGTCAGAGGTAGAGGCCGGTGCCGTGCTCGGGGCGCTCGCTGGCGATCGCGTGCAGGTCGCGCTCGCGCATGACCAGGTAGTTCTCGCCCTGGATCTCGACCTCGTACTGGTCGCCGGGGTGGAACAGCACGCGGTCGCCGGGCTTGACGATCCGCACGTGGTGGCCGACCCCGCAGACCTCGCCCCACACCAGGCGGTTCCCCTGCTCGACGGTCGCGGGGATCACGATGCCGCCGGTGCTGCGGCGCTCGCCGCTGTCCTTCTCGACCTTGATCATGACGCGGTCGTGCAGCATCTGGACTTCGAACTTGGGCTCCGACACGCCGGCGAGTTTAGCCGTCCGCGCGGGTCAGGGCGTCCCAGGAGCCGGCGATGATCTCCGGCAGGGCGGACCGCTCGGGCCGCCAGCCGAGTTCGCCGCGGATCGCGGCGGCGTCGCAGACCAGCACCGGCGCCTCCGGCCGGGCCGGGCGGCGGCGCACCGGCACCGGCCGCCCGGTCACCGCCTCGACCGCCGCGACGACCTCGTGGACGGCGGCGCCGGCGCCGCTTCCGACGTTGTAGACGCGGTCCTCGCCGGGGCGGACCGCCTCCAGCGCCCGGACGTAGGCGGCGGCGAGGTCGTCCACGTGCAGGTACTCGCGGACGGCCCGGCCGTCGCCGTTGACGTCCAGGTGCGGGGCGTGCCCGGCGGCCACGGCGAGGGCCGCCGGGATCAGCCGGGTCCCGTCGGGGTCGATCCGGCCGTCCACGGACCCGGCGACGTTGAACGTGCGCAGGACCACCGCGCCGATCGCGCCCGTCCGGGCGTGGTACCGGACGGCCTGCTCGGCGGCCAGCTTCGACGCCCCGTACGGGCTGGCGGGCGCGGTGGCCTCGGTCTCGGGGATGGGCTGCCGCTCCGGCGTCCCGTACACGGCCGCCGTGGAGCCGAACACGACCCGGTCCGCGGCCACGGCCTCCAGCAGGTTCACCGTGCCCTGCACGTTGGCCGTGAAGTACGGCAGCGGCCGCTCGAACGACTCGCGGACGCGGGTGAGCGCGGCGAGGTGGCACACGCCGTCGTAGGGGCCGCGCGGCAGCCCGTCCGGGGCGAGCAGGTCGCCGCGGACGGCGCGCACCCCGGCCGGCAGCCCGGCGTCCCGCCGCACCAGCCCGTCGACCTCGTGCCCGGCGGCGGCGAGCCGCCGCCCGACCGCGTACCCGATGTACCCCGCCGCCCCCGTCACCAGCACGCGCATGCAAGCAGCATCCAGCGGCGGCGCCGCGGGTTCAAGCCGCGGTCACGGCAGGGAGTCGAGCCGCGCGTACACGCCGGGGTAGCCGGGCTTGGCGCAGCCGTACCCCCAGGACGTCAGCGCGGCGACGCGGCCGCGGACCAGCAGCGGCCCGCCGCTGTCGAACTGGCACGAGTCGGCGGTGCCGGACCCGGCGCACAGCATGTCGGACGGGTCGAACGCGTCGCCGTAGGCCCGCCGGCACGCCGCGTCGCCCGGCAGCGGGAGGTCCGCCGCCCGCAACCGGGTGTTGAACAGATCGTTCTCCGAGGTGAAGCCCCAGCCGGCGATGCGCCCGGTGCGGGCCGCTCCGGGTGGGCCGAGCACGGCGAGCGGGCGGCGGACGGGCCGCGCGAGGGTGAGGACGGCGAGGTCGTGGTGGCCGACGGTCTCGTCCTGGAACGAGGTCTCCCGGTACTGCGGATGCAGCCGCACCGACCGCACCGCGACCGTCTCGCCGCCCGAGCCGACCAGGTCGTCCCGGCCGAAGGTGGCCGTGAGCAGGCCGGGCAGCGACCGGAACAGCGAGACGCAGTGCGCCGCGGTGAGCACCCGGTCCGGCTTGATCAGCGCGCCGCCGCAGAACTGCCCGGACGGCCGGACGAAGAAGACCGGCGACCCGACCGCGGCCAGCCACGGGTAGGCGGAGGTCGAGGCGGGGGCGCCGCCCACGACGGCGGACGCGGGGGGCGACAGCGGCGGGAGGGCGAGGAGCGGGAGCGCCAGGAGCGCGCCGAGCACCCCCGTCAGGAGGGACCGGCGGGAGTGGAGGGCCATCTGGGCAATGTACGGGGATCAAGGGCGGCGTGCACGGTGTCGCGGGCGGCCGGTTCCGGCTCCTCGTGCCGGGGGAACAGCACGAGCGCGACCAGCGCCAGCACGAACCCGCAGGCCCGCAGCGCGAACGGGCCCGCGTCGCGCGGCCAGTCCTCGCCGAACAGGACCGAGCTGCTGAGCAGCAGGTACGACCGGCCGATGACGGTGAGCACGACGGCGACGATCGCGATCCGGCAGCGCTGCAGCGCGACCTGGAGCTGGCCGAGCGCGATCGCGGCGAGGCCGATCGTCAGCCACGGGTAGGCCGACTGCAGCACCGCCTGGAAGCTGCCGGTCTCCTGGTAGACGATCGCGATGCCGCGGATGCCGGCCTCGGCCAGGCCCGCGCACGCCCCGGCGCCGACGCCGTAGGCGACGCCGGCGAGCTTGCGGGCGTGCCGGCCGCTCGCCCGGCGGTCCCCGACGAGCCACACCAGCGCCGCGATGACGACCGCCGGCGCGCAGATGGCGATCATCAGCCACGGCCGGGCGAGGGTGCCGGTCAGCGTGGCGTCGGCGTGCAGCTCGCCCTCCTCGGTGGCGGAGAGCCCGATCAGCATGGTGGCGAGCACGAACAGCGCGACGCTCGTCCACTCGCGGAGGCTGAGCCGCTCGCCGAGGAAGCGCACCGCGTACGCGACGAGCATCACCAGCGCCACCGCGAAGATCGGCTGCGCGACGGCGAGCGGCATCGCCGAGAACGCCACCACCTCGTAGCCGAGGCCGAGGAACAGCAGCAGCCCGCCGCCGAGCCACACCGGGTCGGTGAGCATCAGCCGGGCGACGCGGAACGGGCGGCTGCCGCGCAGCGGCTCCATCCGGCGCGCGGACGCCCGGAACACCAGGAACGCGATGTAGTAGGCGGTGGTCGCGATTAAGGCGAGGGCGGCATAACCCAGGTCGGAACCCATCGGGAGGAACCTCTCGGTGGACGGGGGACGGGGCATGTCGTTCGGCGCGCCATCGAATCGACCTGTCCTTTCAGCCTGCCCCCTCCGTCCCGTCGTTGCAAGTGACTGCTTACTTGACGCTCAGTCGTACCGGCGGCCAGTGGTGGACGACAGCCGGGTGACCAGCCCGCGCGGGACGAGCCGGGCCGCGCCCGCGAGCGCCTTGTACTGCGCGCCCGGGATGCTGATCTGCGCGCCGCGGCGCAGGTCGCGCAGCGCGGTGTCGACCACGTCGTCCTTGTCGAGCCACATGAACTCCGGCAGGGCCGACATGTCCATGTGGGCGCGCTCGTGGAACTCGGTGCGCACGTAGCCGGGGCACAGCGCCATCACCCGGACGCCGCCGCGCGACCGCTGCCGCAGGTCGGCCGCGATGCCCTGGCTGAAGCTCACCACCCACGCCTTGGACGCCCCGTAGGTGCCGCGCGTCGCGAACGCCGCCATCGACGACACGTTGACCACGGCGCCCCGGCCGCGCTCCAGCATGCCCGGCAGCGCCGCGTGCGTGAGCCGCAGGACGGCCTCGCAGTGCACCTTCAGCATGGTCAGCTCGTCCGACACCGGGACGTCGAGGAACACGCCCCGGTTGCCGAACCCGGCGTTGTTGACCAGCAGGTCCACGTCCTCGCGGACGCGCTCCTCGGCCGCGGCCAGCCCGTCCTCGGCGGACAGGTCGGCGGGCAGGGCCTCGGCCCGGACGGCGTAGTGGTCGCGCAGCTCCGCGGCGGTGCGGTCCAGGCGCTCGGCGTCGCGGGCCAGCAGGACCAGGTCGAACCCGTCGGAGGCGAGGCGGCGCGCGAACGCGTGGCCGATGCCCGCGGTCGCGCCGGTGATGAAGGCGGTCGGCATGCCCCGAGCCTAGGCCGCCCGCCGCGCGGTGAAGTGCCGCGGGTCCGGTCGGCGCGTCGCGCGGCGGTAGGCGAAGGTGAACCCGGGCCAGTTGTTGACCACCGTGCCGTCGGCCGTCATGTACCAGCTCTGGCAGCCCGCCTCCCACACGGTCGTGCGCATCCGCTCGCGCATCTCGCGGGTGAAGGCGTCCTGGACGTCCGGCTTCACGTCGATCCAGGCGAGCCCGGCGCCGCGCAGCGCCTCCACGCAGCCGAGGACGTACCGGAACTGCGACTCCAGCATGTAGATGATCGAGTTGTGCCCCAGGTTGGTGTACGGGCCGTAGAGCAGGAACAGGTTCGGGAAGCCGCTGACCGTGATGCCGAGGTGCGCCTGCGCGCCGTCGCGCCACGCCTCGTTCAGCTCCCGGCCGTCCCGTCCGACGATCTTCATGGGGGAGAGGAACTCGGTGGAGCGGAACCCGGTCCCGTAGACGATGGCGTCCACGTCGTAGGCGCGGCGGGCCGTCCGGACGCCGGTCGGCGTGATGCGCTCGATCGGGTCGGTGACGAGGTCGACGTTGGGCCGGGCGAGCGCCGGATAGTAGTCGCTGGAGATCAGGATCCGCTTGCAGCCCATCGGGTAGCCGGGGATCAGCGCGTCCCGCAGCACGGGGTCGTCGATGCCGTCCCTCAGGGTGTTCTTGAAGCGGTTCTCCAGCATCGCCATCAGCTTCGGGTACTTGATGAAGCCCAGCGCGCGCGCCTCGTACGCCAAGTACGTGTAGCCGCGGTTCAGCTCCCACAGCCCCGGGACGTGCTTCATGGCGGCCTGCTGCCACGGCCGGTACACCCGGTCCGGTTTGTCGATCACGTAGGGCGCGGACCGCTGGAACAGCCGCAGCTCCGCCGCCTCCTTCGCGACCTCCGGGACGAACTGGATCGCGCTCGCGCCCGTCCCGATCACGGCGACGCGCTTGCCGCGCAGGTCGGCGCCGTGGTCCCAGCGCGCGGAGTGGAAGCTCGTCCCGGCGAACGAGCCGCGCCCCTCGATCTCCGGCAGCACCGGCCGGTTCAGCTGCCCGCACGCCGAGACCAGGACCCGCGCCTCCAGGTCGCCGCCGGTCGTGGAGATCCGCCAGAGCGCGGCGTCCTCGTCGAAGCGCGCCTCGGTGACCTCGGTGCCGAACCGGACCTTGTCCAGCACCCCGTACTTGCGGGCGCAGTGCCACAGGTAGTCGAGGATCTCCGGCTGCGGCGGGAACCGGCGCGTCCAGTCGGTCTTGCGCTCGAACGAGAACGAGTACAGGTGGGACGGGACGTCGCAGGCCGCGCCGGGGTAGGTGTTGTCCCGCCAGGTGCCGCCGAGTCCCGCGGCCTTCTCCAGGACCACCACGTCGTGGACGCCCGCCTCCCGGAGCCGGATCGCCATCCCGATCCCGCCGAACCCGCTACCGATGATCACCACGCTGTGCGCCATGGCCGTCCCGAACCTCGTTCTATTTGCGGTACCCCGAGCGTAGGTGACCACGAGGTCACTGACCAGGTGTCGCGATCGCCCGGTTTCTGTCGGTCCCGTCTGCCAGCATCGCGCCATGCTCCACGACTCCCTCGTCGCCGAGTCTCGTACGGGCGACGGCCTGGACGGCGTCCGGCTCGCCGCCCTCGCCGACGCCCGCTGGGCGCTCGACCTCCTCGCGCCGATGGCCTTCCCCGAGCTGCTCGACCCGCGACTCACCTCGGGCCGGCTCGGTGAGCGCGAGTGCGCCGCGCTGCTCGACAAGCGGCGCGAGCAGCAGCGGGCGGCCATCCGCACGGAGTTCGGGAAGCGGCTGCCGTCCTCCTCGGACGCCGGGCTCAGGGCCTTCGTGGTGGCGTTCTTGCTCGCCTCGCGCACGCACGACTGGCTGCTCTGGCAGTACGCCTCGGACCTGCGCCGGTCGTCCTCCGGGGCCGGAGGCTGGTCCCGCGACGAGGCCGCGGTGCTGCTGGAGTGCGCCGCCGGCATCGCCGACGGCAACCGGATCCCCGAGGCGCTCAACGCGGCCCTGACCGCCACCGAGTCCCTCGCCGCCGAGCCCCTGCGGGACCTGGAGCCCAGGCTGCGGAATCTGTCCGCCGTGCTCGCCCGGCTGGACCTCCCGGGCGGCTTCCGCCCCTCGCTCGTCGGACGGCTGTGGGGGCTGCTGGAGACCCTGGACGAGACCCTCGTCCCCGACGGGCTGCTCCCCGTCCGCGACTCGTGGGCGGCGCGGCTCCGCGACCTCGCGCAGGCGGAGCCGACGGTCGAGGCGGCCCGGTTCGTCCGGCATCTGGCGGCCCTGTCGGCGCCGCGCCCCTCCCAGAAGTGGCGGCGCGAGTGCGTGTCCCTCGCCGACGCGGCCTCGGCCCGCGCGGCGATCGCCGACGCGCTCCGCGGCCTCGCCGAGGACGAGGAGCCCGGGTACTACGGGCTCGTCCACCAGAACCACGGTGACCTCGCGCGCGGCGTCGTCTGGGCGGCCGCCCTGACCGCCGGCCCCGCCACGGCGTCCCACCTGGAGGCCCTGGCCCTGCGCACGGGACGGGACGGCAGCGGCCTCCCGGAGGACCTCAAGCTCGCGGGCGCGTCGATCAACGCGCTGGCCGCGCTCGCCGACCCCGCCGCGCTGGAGTCGCTGTGGCGGTTGCGCGCCAAGACCAGGCACCGGGCGCTGCGCAAGCAGCTCGACACCGCGCTGGAGACGGCGGCGGGGCGGCAGGGCATCACGCCCGCGCAGCTCGTCGAGCGGACCGTGCCCGCGCACGGCCTCGCCCCGGACGGCTCGGCGGAGCGGGTGATCGGCGCGCACACCGCGCGGGTCGCGATCGAGGACGCGGCGACCGTCCGGCTCACCTTCGCCGGCCCGGACGGGCGCCCGTCCCGGACGGCCCCGGCGGCGGTCAAGGACGGCTTCCCGGCGGAGCTCAAGGAGCTGAAGGCGCTCGCCAAGGAGGTGCGGGCCACGCTGTCGGGCGAGCGGGCGCGCATCGAGGCGCTGATGTCGGAGGAGCGCGTCTGGCCCTTCGCCGAATGGTGCGAGCACTACCGCGACCACCCGGTCACCGGTGTCCTCGCCCGCGGCCTGATCTGGGAGTTCCGAGACGAGGGGGGCGACTGGCGCGCCGCGCTCGGCGACGCGGACGGCAAGCCCGCCGAGGTGCGGCTGTGGCATCCCATCCGGGCCGCGCTCGACGATGTCCGCGCCTGGCGGGAGCGGGTCGCCGACGAGCAGGTCCGGCAGCCGTTCAAGCAGGCGTTCCGGGAGATCTACCTGCTCACCCCCGCCGAGGAGGAGACCGGCACGTACTCCAACCGGTTCGCGGCCCACATCGTCCGCTACGCGCAGCTGTACGCGCTGTTCAAGGAGCGCGGCTGGCAGTCGAACTTCCTCGGCCGCCACCAGGGCGGCTACAACGGCGAGGCGCGCGGCGAGTTCGGCGGCGGGGAGTGGCGGGCCTGCTTCCACCACGAGCCCGCCGAGGAGGACTTCGACTACGCCCCAGCCCACGCGACGACCGACCAGGTCCGGTTCGAGCGGCGCAGCGGCCGCCGGTGGCGGGAGGCGCCGCTCGCCGACGTCCCGCCGGCCGTCTTCAGCGAGGCCATGCGCGACGTCGACCTGTTCGCGGCCGTCACCTCCATCGCCGCCGACCCGCGGTGGGCCGACGGCGGCGAGGAGCGCTTCACCGCCTACTGGCGCGGGGCGACGGTCGGGGAGCTGACCGCGAACGCCGAGGTCCGCCGCGCCGCGCTGGAGCGGATCCTGCCGCGCACGAAGATCGCCGCCCGCTGCCGGATCGAGGGCCGCTACCTGGTGGTCCGGGGCGAGCTGCGCACCTACAAGATCCATCTGGGCTCGGCGAACGTGCTGATGGAGCCCGACGGCGCCTACCTGTGCGTCGTCCGGGCGAGCGGCCGGGGCCAGGGCGCGCTGTTCCTGCCGTTCGAGGACGAGCGGCTGTCGCTGATCCTCAGCAAGGCGTTCCTGCTCGCCGCCGACCACAAGATCACCGACCCGGCGATCACCCGCCAGCTCGACCGCTGAGCGGCGGGCGCCGATCAGCGAAACACCGGGAACCCGCCGCGGCCTTCTGGAAAGATCACCCCATGTCAGACGACTCCGCCGACCTCCGGGCGCATCTGGACGCGCTCAACGCGCCGCGGCCGACCCGCGCCTGGCGCCGCCGCACGCTGGAACTCCTGGCCGACCCCGCCGCCCGCGACGAGGTGCTGCGCAGGGTGCGCTGGTACGCGACGAAGGAGCCGGACCTCGTCGGCGGCCGGCCGTTCTCCGACCCGTCGCTGCGCGCCGAGCCGGGCGGCCGCGGCCGGGTGTGGGCCGCCGCGCTGCTCGGCGACCCCGGCGTGATCCCGCTGCTGGACGTGATCGCGCGCCGCGCCGCCGGGGTGACCCGCGAGTTCGAGCCGTCCGCGAAGCTCGCGGGCGGGGCCGTCAACGCGCTCGGCGAGTTCACCGACCCGCGCGCCCTGGACGTGCTGCGCGGGCTGAGCCGCGACGTCCGCTACCCGGGCCTCGGCCGGCAGATCGCCGCGGCCGTCGAGGCGGCGGCGGCCCGCCGCGGCATCACCCCCGCGCAGCTGGTGGAGCGCGGCGTCCCCGGGCACGGCCTCGGCCGCGACGGCTCGCTCGCCCGCGACATCGGCGCCTACCAGGCGGTGCTCGTCATCGCCGACCCGCTGACCGTCCGGCTCACCTTCACCGGCGCCGACGGCCGGCCGCTGCGCACCGTCCCCGGCGCGCTCAAGGTCCCGTTCGCCGCCGAGATCAAGGAGCTGAAGTCGCTGGTGAAGCAGGTCCGCGCGACGCTCGCCGCCGAGCGGACCCGGGTCGAGGCGCTGATGGCGGTCGAGCGCTCCTGGCCGTACGCCGAGTGGTGCCGCTACTACCGCGACCACCCCGTCACCGGCGCGGTCGCGCGCGGCCTGGTGTGGGAGTTCGAGGCGCCGGGCGGCGTCTGGCACGCGGCCACCCCCGGCGAGGACGTGCTGGTGACGGTGGACGGCCGGGCACTGCCCGAACCGCCCGCGGAGGCGCGCGTCCGGCTGTGGCATCCCGCGCGGGCCTTCCCGGGCGCCGTGCGGGCGTGGCGCGGCTTCGTGACCGGCAACCGGATGGCGCAGCCGTTCAAGCAGGCGTTCCGCGAGACCTACCGGCACGCGGGCCCGCACGGCCGCGCCGTCGCCGAGCCCGCCCCGGATTTCGACGGCGAGCTGCGGCGGGTCTTCGCCGAGGGCGAGTGGCGGGTCTGCCGCCACGGCGGCACCCGGTTCGAGCGGAAGACCGCCGGCCGCTGGCGGGAGGTCCGCCCGGCGGACGTGCCGCCGCTGGTGTTCAGCGAGGGCGCGCGGGAGGTGGACCTGTTCCTGCGGGTCACCTCGCTCACCGAGGAGGAGCCGTTCGGCGCGCCGTCCGCGAGCGCGGAGATCCGCGGCGACGTGCTGCGCCGCGTCCTGCCCGGCACCAGGATCGGCGCGCGCTGCGCGGTCGACGGCCGGTTCCTGGTCGTCCGGGGCGAGCTGCGCACCTACAAGATCCACCTGGGGTCGGCGGGCGTGCTGATGGAGCCCGGCAACGCCCGGCTGCGGGTGGAGCCCGCCCGCCGGCCGGGGCCGAAGGGGCTGTTCCTGCCGTTCGAGGACGAGCGGCTCACCCAGATCATCGGCCTCGCCGCGCTGCTCGCCGCCGACCACCGGATCACCGACGAGGCCGTGCTGCGGCAGATCAGGCGGGGCGCCTGATGGAGCTCGCCGCGCGGCTGCTGCGCGCCATGACCGCCCCGACCGCGGCCGACACCGAGGACTTCCGCGGCTGGTACGGCGAGATCGGACGGCTCTCCGACGCCGAACTCGGCGGCCTCCTGCCCGTCGCGTACGGGCTCGGCCGCGCGCCGGACCATGTCTCGACCTGCGTCCGGTTCATGGTGGAGGAGGAGGTGAAGAACCGTCAGCCGCGCTTCACGCCGGAGGCGTGCGAGCAGGTGTTCGTGGCGCTCGTCGACGGGCTGACGGCCCGCAAATGGGCCGATATCGCCCTGGGGGCGGCGGCGCTGGCCCGCTGCCAGGGCCCGTGGCCCGATGTCGCCGGCCCCGCGGCCACGCTGGTCGACTACCTCCTCGACCACGACCGCGCCGAGAAGCCCTTCGCCCTCCTCGCCGTCGGCGGGGTCGCCGGAGACGGCGTCCTGCGGCGCACCGCCGGACGCCTCCGCCGCGGCAGGACGGGCGAGATCGCGCTGGACGAGTTCGCCGTCGCCGTCCGGCTCGCCCCCGAGGAGCGGGTACTGCTGGCCGAGCTGGACCGGGCCCGCGCCCACGACTCCCCGCCGCACCTCCCGGACGCGTGGGAGCGCGTCGCCGCGATCCCCGAATACGCCCGGTTCGCCCGCCGCGCCCTGGAGACCGCGGGCGCCCGCGCACGCGCGATCCAGGACGGCGAGATCCCGTACCGGGCCGACGCGGCGTTCACCGCCGACGAGGTCCAGGCGCTCGGCCGCGCCGCGCGCCTCGCGCTGCTGCGGGACGAGGAGTGGCTCCCGGCCTTCTTCGACCGCCTCCTCCCCGACATCTCGATCGCGCCGACCCAGGCGAGGACGCTGCCGTCGCAGGCGCTGCTGTACGAGATCGTCCGGGCCGGGCTGGACTTCCCGACGCCGGAGCTGGTCGCCGCGATCCGGCACGTCCGGCGGAACGTCCGGCACGCGGGCGTGCCCAAGCAGCTCGACAAGATGCTCAAGAAGGCCGACGCGGCCCTGGGCGAACGCGCCGAGGTCGCCCTCCGCCTCCCCGACCCCGGCGTCCTGCGCCGCGACCTCGGCGGGTGCACCGCCGAGATCACCGTCGCCGGCAAGGCCGCGCTGACCTTCGAGAAGGACGGCAGGGCGCTGAAGGGCGTCCCCGCGGCCGTCCGGCGCGACCACAAGGACGAGCTGAAGGAGCTTCGCGGCCTCGTCAAGCGCATCGACGCGCAGGTCGCCACCCTCGTGCGCGCCCTGGAGGGCGGCTTCACCGCCGACGCGACCCACCCCTTCGGCCGGTGGCGGGACACGCTCGTCCACCACACGATCGCGGGGCCGACCGTGCGCGGCCTGATCTGGGAGATCGAGACCGCTCCCGGCGAGTGGCGGGCCGTGCTGCCCGAGGCCGGCGCGATCCCGGACGCCGCCGAGGACGCGCGCGTCCGGCTGTGGCACCCGATCAGGGCGGAGCCGGACGAGGTGCGGGCCTGGCGCGACCTGGTCGTCGAGCGGCGGATCAGGCAGCCGTTCAAGCAGGCGTTCCGCGAGATCTACCTGCTCACCCCGGCCGAGGAGCGGACCGGGACGTACTCCAACCGGTTCGCCGCCCACCTCGTCCACTACCGGCGGATGTTCGCGCTGTTCCGGGCGCGCGGCTGGACCAGCGGCCTGCTCGGCCCGTGGGACGCGGGCGGCGCGGACGAGGCGGCGCGGACCCTCGCGGCGGGAGAGTGGCGGGTCCGGTTCTCGCACGTCCTCGCCGACTGGGAGCACGAGCAGGAGATCGCCGGCACGAACCGGGTGCTGTTCGACCGCCGCGTGGACGGCGCCTGGCGGAGCGCGCGGCTCGCCGACGTCCCGCCGCTGGTGTTCAGCGAGGCGATGCGCGACGTCGACCTGTTCGTCGGCGTGACCTCGATCGCCGCCGACCCGGCGTGGGAGGACGGCGAGGGCCGCGAGTACTGGGACCGCGCGTGGCACGCCGAACCGGCCGAGACGACCCGGACCCGCGCCGACGCGCTGGCGCGCATCCTGCCCCGCACGAAGATCGCCGACCGCTGCTCGCTCGACGGCCGGCACCTGGTCGTCCGCGGCGAGCTGCGCACCTACAAGATCCACCTGGGCTCGGCGAACATCGCGATGGAACCGGACGGCGCGTACCTGTGCGTCGTCCCGGAGCGCCGCGCGGCCGGCGCCGGGGTGTTCCTGCCGTTCGAGGAGGAGCGGCTGTCCCTGATCCTCAGCAAGGCGTTCCTGCTCGCCGCCGACGACGAGATCACCGACGAGTCGATCCTGACGCAGATCAAGCGAGGTGCCTGATGGCCGCCGTGACGTTCAAGGACGAGACCGCGACCGGGCGGCCCCTCGCCGAGGTCCGGCTCGACGGGCTGCCGGAGCGCATGACCGTCCGCGAGCTGATCCGGCTCCGGGTCCGCGAGGAGGTCGCGCGGCACAACGCGCGGCCGTCCGACCGGTTCAACGGCCTGGTCCGGCCGGACGACGCCGAGGCGGAGCTGAACGGCTACCGGCTGCGCGAGCCGCGCCGCGTCGACTGGGAGCGGCAGGCGGAGATCGCCGAGGCGGCGTTCCGCGCCAACGGGTTCTTCGTCCTCGCCGGGGACCGGCAGGTCGAGGACCTCGACGAGGAGGTCGACCTCACCGCCGGCCCCGAGCTGGTGTTCATCAAGCTCGTGGCGCTCGCGGGCGGCTAGCCGAGCAGGCCGGACTCGTGGGCGCGGATGCCGGCCTGGAAGCGGGAGTCGGCGTCCAGCAGCGTGAGGATCTCCGCGACGCGGCGCCGGTAGGTGCGCAGCGACATGCCGAGCCGCCGCGCCGCCGCCTCGTCCTTCAGCCCCGCGGCGAGCAGCCGCAGGATGTGCCGGCTCTCCGCGCTCAGCGCGGGCGGCCGGTCGCGGCGGTGGTCGGCGAGGTCGGCCGCAGTCTCCCAGGACGCCTGGTACAGCGAGACGACGCCCTCCACCACGCCCGGCGACCGGACCACCGTGTACTCGCGCACGCCCGCCGCCGGCGGGCCCGCCAGGATCGCGACCCGCCGGTCCACGATGATCGTCTCGTGCGGGAGCGGCGCCGTGCAGATCCGCACCCGGACCCCGGCGCGGGACAGCTCCACCAGCCGCCGCTCGGACTCCTCGTCCGCGAGCGCCGCCGGGGTGTAGAGCTTGCGGACGGCGGGCCCGGGACCGGCGCGGCGCCGCGCGGCGACGATCGCCTCCCGCGCCCCCGGCATCGCCCACGTGTTCATGTCCGTCGCGGCGCAGGCGAACTCCTCGCACGCCTCGAACAGCCGCCCGGCGCGCTCGACCAGCTCCGCCTCGCCGCGCAGCACGACGTTCCGGTCCAGATCCACGCTCATCCCCACCGAGTCTGCCACGCCGCGGCTGGCAGCAACCTGCCAGCGGCTCGCCGCGCCCCGGGCCGTGCGGCACGGTGAAGCGCATGACCACGGAGAACACCTTCGACATCGGCGGCGACCTGCGGGTGAGGCGCCTGGGCTTCGGCGCGATGCGGCTGCCCGTCAGCACCCTCGGCGGCCCGCCGAACGACCGCGCGACCGGGCTGAAGATCCTGCGGCGCGCCGTCGAGCTGGGCGCCGACCACATCGACACCGCCGCGTTCTACTACCACCGGGACGGCGCCGCGGCCAACGAGATGATCCGCGCGGCGCTGAGCCCCTACCCGCCCGGCCTGGTCATCGCCACCAAGGTCGGGCCGTACCGGGGGCCCGGCGACGCGCACCCCACCGGCCAGCTGCCCACGTCCGCGCTGCGCGGCGAGGTCGAGCGGAACCTGCGCGAACTCGGACGCGACCACCTCGACCTCGTCTACCTGCGGCACGGCGGGCTGGAGGCGCCGTCGGACGAGCCGATCGGCGAGCGGTTCGCGGTCCTCGCCGGCCTGCGTGAGGAAGGTCTCATCCGGCATCTCGGACTGAGCCACGTCAGCGCCGCGCAGCTCGCCGAGGCGCGGGAGATCGCGCCGGTCGCCGCGCTCCAGAACCGGTTCGACATCACCCGGCCGGAGGACGCCGGACTCCTGGAGGTCTGCGAGCGCGAGGGCATCGCCTACGCGCCGTACTTCCCGCTCGGCGGCTTCGGCATCCCCGACGAGGCCCGCGTGACCGCGGTCGCCGCCGCGCGCGGCGCGACCGTCCCGCAGGTGCTCCTCGCGGGCCTGCTGGCCCTGTCGCCGGTCACGCTGGCGATCCCCGGCACCGGCTCACCGGAGCACCTGGAGGAGAACATGGCCGCCGACGGCCTCGCGCTCACCGCTGCGGAACTCGCCGCGTTGCGGAGCTGACCACCGGGCCCCGCCCGGACCGTCTACCCTGGACGGGTTTTGCCGATCAGGGGGAGATGATGTCGACGACGCGGCTGCTGGTGCTCGGCGGGGTGCGGCGGTTCGGGCGGGCGCACGGCTACGAGGTGCGCCGCGAGCTGATGTCGTGGGGCTCGGACGAATGGGCCCACGTCAACCCCGGCTCGATCTACCACGCGCTGAGGCAGCTCGCCAAGGAGGGCCTGCTGCGCGCCCACGACGTGGAGGAGAGCGAGGCCGGGCCGCCGCACACCGACTACGAGATCACCGACGCGGGCCGCGCGGAGTTCCTGCGGCTGCTGCGCTCCGCCCTCGCCACCGTCGACATCCGCCATCCGGAGATGCTGACGGCAGGGCTCGGGTTCCTCACCGAGCTGCCGCGCGCCGAGGCGGTCGCGCTGCTGCGCCGCCGGCTGGACGGGCTGGCCGGCTGGCGCGCGTCGGTCGCGCCGCACCTGGCCGAGCAGGACCCGTCCGACCACCTGCGCGAGCTGCTCGGCTACTGGGTGCACTCCGCCGAGTCGGCCACGGCGTGGACGCGGGGGCTGATCGAGCGGCTGGAGGCCGGCGCGTACACCATGGCGGGGGAGGCGGCGCCGGGGTAGCCGGTCAGGTGTCGAGGAACGCCTGCGGGACGATCACCCGCAGCGCGTTGCCGCGCAGCCTGATCGAGACCGGGGTGCGGCCGCGGATCTCGCCGTCCACGTCGACCCGCATCGGCGGGTCGGTCTCGATCTCGACCCGCGCGGTGGTGAGGAACGCGTCCTCGCTCAGCGACCGCCACTGCCCGGTGAGGACGTGCCGGGCCGTCGCCGACGCCAGCCGCAGCCGCCGCTCGTCGCCGAGCCGGTAGACGGCCAGCAGCCGGTCGTCGGGGCTGGCGTCGCGGGCGATCCGCTGCCCGCTGTGGTGCGCGCCGTTGGCGATGTTCAGCTGGTGCGTCGCCAGCTCGCGGGTCTCGCCGTCGATCGTGACGCGGGCGGTGAACGCCTCGTGCCGGGGCAGCAGCCGCGCCGCCGTCAGCGCGTAGGCGGGCCGCCCCACGAACCGCTTGAGCGCGTGCGGGACGTTCTCGGCGACCTGCACCGACAGCCCGAGGCTCACCATGTTCGCGAAGATGTGCTCGCGGTCGGCGCCGGGGCCCGCGCCCTGCGGGTCGCCGGTCGACTCGAACCAGCCGACGTCCACGTCCGCGACCTTCCCGGCGCCGGGCCGGCCGACGGCGAGGGTGCGGACCGCGCCGGGCAGGTCGAGCGGGAGCTCCAGGCTGCGGGCGAAGTTGTTGGTGGTGCCGAGCGGCAGCACGCCGAGCGCGATGTCGCGGTGCGCCAGATGCCCGACCGCCTCGGCGACCGTGCCGTCCCCGCCGCCGACGACCACGAGGTCCGGCTCCAGGGCGAGGACGTCGGCGAACAGGTCGCGCAGCCGGGTCGGGTCGGTGACCGGGAACACGTGCAGGAACTCCACGCCGGACTCGCGCAGCAGGCGGCGGGCCGTGCCGTACAGCCGGCGGCCCCGCCGCGACCGGGAGTTGATCACCAGCACCGCGCGCCCGCCGCCCGCGATGGCCGACTCCAGCTCCGCCTTGCTCCGCATCTCGGCGCTCCGCATCTCGACCGGTCGCCCTCCCTCGTCCGCGTCACCCTACAAGGGGGTCCGGACCGGAACGTCCGGCCCGACATTTTATAAACCGATTACTCAACGTTGAAACATGCCGCCGAGTGGGGATCCTTACAAGGAAAGCACTTCTGGTTGACCCGGGGCGAAAATCATGCGGCTGCGCGGTGTGGCGGGAGCGGGATTCATCGTTGCGGTCGCCGGGCTCGCGGCGTCCGTCGCCGCGGGCGGCGCGGCCCCCTCGGCCGGCCGCGCGGGCGGCGCCGCCGTGGTCGGCGAGCGCCGGCGCCGCTGCCGGGTCCTGGACCTGGCCGTCCGCTCGCCCGTCCTGGACGACGTCGCCCGGGTGCGGCTGCTGCTGCCGCGCGGCTGGTCGCGGGACGCGACCCGCACCTGGCCGGCGCTGTGGCTCCTGCACGGCGCCGGCGCCGGCCGCGACGGCCACACCGCCTGGAGCGACCACACCGACATCGAGGAGCTGACCGAGGACGCCGACGTCCTCGTCGTCATGCCGGACGGCGGGCCGTGCGGCAATTACACCGACTGGTGGAATCGCGGGACCGGCGGCGTGCCGCAATGGGAGACGTTCCATCTCGCCGAACTCCGGCAGATCCTGGAGCGCGGATACCGCGCCGGCCCGGACCGCGCCATCGCGGGGAACGCCATGGGCGGGCTCGGCGCGCTGGCCTACGCGGCCCGGCACCGCGGCCTGTTCCGGGCGGCGGCCTCGTTCAGCGGGCCGCTGCACACCCTGTACCGCGACCCGTCCGGGCTCGACGTCGCCGACCTCGTCGAGCTGGGCGTCGCGATCGGCACTCCGGGCCTCGACTGGACGGACGTGTGGGGCGACCCTGACGAGCAGCGCGTCGTGTGGCGCCAGCACAATCCCTACGACCTGGCCGGGCGGCTCGCCGGCGTCCGCCTGCACATCAGCGCGGGCGACGGCGGACCAGGTCCGTACGATCCGCGGCCCGGCGCCGGGCCGGACGTGCTGGAGCGGCTCGCCCGCACGGTCGGCGAGGAGTTCGCCCGCAAGCTCGGGAAGCTGGGCATCCCGGTCACGACGCACTTCTACCGGGGCACCCACACCTGGCCGTACTGGCGGCGGGAGCTGCGGCGGGCGCTGCCGGACCTGCTGGCGGAGCTCGGCTGACCGGCCACTAGGGTCGGGGCGTGGCCGAACCCCGTTCTGACGCAGCCGTCCCCGCGTTCTGGCAGGCGCTCGGGCTGCCCGGCATCATCGACGTCCACGTCCACTTCATGCCGCAGCGGCTGATGAGCGCGGTGTGGGAGTACTTCGACGAGGCCGGGCCGCTGATCGGCGCCGAGTGGCCGATCACCTACCGGGAGTCGGAGGAGGAGCGGCTGGCTTTCCTGCGCGGCCTCGGCGTGCGCGCGTTCACCTCGCTGGCCTACCCGCACCGCCCCGGCATGGCCGAGTCGCTGAACGACTGGACCGCGCAGTTCGCCGCCCGCGTCCCCGAGTGCCTCCAGACCGCCACGTTCTTCCCCGAGCCCGGCGTCGCGGAGTACACGGCCCGCGCCCTGGAGGCGGGCGCCCGGGTCTTCAAGGTCCACCTCCAGGTCGGCGGGTTCGACCCGCGCGCCGAGGAGCTGGACGCGGTGTGGGGGATGCTCGCCGACGCGGGGGTGCCCGCGCTCGTGCACGCCGGGTCCGGCCCGGTCGCGAACGGCTACACCGGGCCCGGCCCGTTCGGGGAGGTCCTGGCCCGCCACCCGGACCTGACGGCGATCGTCGCGCACATGGGCGCCCCGGAGTTCGACGGCTTCTTCGCCCTCGCGGACGCCTACGAGCGCGTCCACCTGGACACGACGATGGTGTTCACCAGCTTCGCCCGGCTGGCCGACTTCCCGGACGCGCTGCTGCCCCGGCTCCGCGAGCTGGGGCTGGCGGGGCGCGTCCTGCTCGGCACCGACTTCCCCAACATCCCGTACCCGTACGCCCACCAGCTGGAGTCGCTGGCCGCCCTCGACCTCGGCGACGACTGGCTGCGCGCGGTCTGCCGGGACGGCGCCGCCCGGCTCTTCGGGCTGCCGTAGCGGTGCCGTGGCGGGCGGCCCGCCCGTTTCACGGCCTTTCACGCCGGACGGCTGGTCACCGCGGGCGCGGTGCCGCGTTCTTGACAGCGTTCGCGGCGCCCGCGACTTTGGGAGCGCTCCCACACCGTCGAATGAGGTTCCGCAATGAGAGCGCGTCTGAAGAGCTGTGCCGTCCTTGCCGCGGCCCTGCTGGCGATCCCCCTGTACTACGTGGCCCCCGCGTCCGCCGCGACGCAGTTGTGCGGCGCCACCGACACGACTCCTGTGAGCGGCGGCGCGTACATCGCGCAGAACAACATCTGGGGCGCGG
The DNA here is from genome assembly GCF_040677125.1 of Actinomadura sp. NPDC049382. Lineage (NCBI taxonomy): Bacteria > Bacillati > Actinomycetota > Actinomycetes > Streptosporangiales > Thermomonosporaceae > Actinomadura > Actinomadura sp. NPDC049382. The sequence continues at coordinate 8,320 of NZ_JBFARO010000086.1, read as the reverse complement.
ACACCCCGCAGTGCATCACCGTGGACGGGACGTCCTTCACCGTCGACTCGGCCGGGCACAACAACGCCACCAACGGCGCCCCCGCCGCGTACCCGTCCTTCTTCAAGGGCTGCCATTGGGGCCAGTGCACCTCCGGCAGCGGCCTCCCCGTGCAGGTCGGCGGCATGCCGGCCGTCACCAGCGACTGGAGCACGACGCAGCCGTCCTCGGGCGCCTACAACGTCTCCTACGACCTCTGGTACGACAGCCACCCGAGCACCGCCACCGACCCCGACGGCGCCGAGGTCATGATCTGGCTGAACCACCGCGGCGGCGTCCAGCCGGCCGGGTCGCGGGTCGCGACCGGCGTCCAGATCTCCGGCGCCACCTGGGACGTCTGGTACAGCCGGATGAACTGGAACTACATCGCCTTCGTCCGCACCTCCGGCACCACGTCGGTCAACGACCTCGACCTGCGGGCCTTCACCGCGGACGCGGTGTCGCGCGGCTACATCGACAATGCCTGGTACCTCATCGGCGTCGAGGCCGGGTTCGAGCTGTGGCAGGGCGGGGCGGGCCTCGCGACGAACTCCTTCGGCGTCGACGTCGGCGGCCCCACCACGCCGCCCACCACGCCCCCGCCGTCCTCGGACGGATGCTCGGCCACCCTGCGCACCGACAACGCCTGGAACAGCGGGTTCACCGCCACGGTGACCGTGACCAACGACGGCGACACGCCGCTGTCGGGATGGTCGGCGGACTGGACGTTCTCCGGTGACCAGCGCGTCGTCAACGGCTGGAACGCCACCGTGACGCAGAGCGGGTCGTCCGTCCACGCCGTCAACGCGGGCTACAACGGCGCCGTGCCCGCGCACGGCTCGACCAGCTTCGGCTTCCAGGGCACGGGGTCCGCCCCCGGCGCCCCGGCCATCACCTGCACGGCCCGCTGACGGACACGGAAGAGGAGAACGATTCATGACCGGGTCCTCCACGGCCAAGCGCGCACTCCTGATCGCCATGGCCGCGCTGCTGGCACTGGTGTTCGTCCCCGCACCGGGCACGGCCCGCGCGGCGGGCACCGGCTACTGGCACACCAGCGGCCGGCAGCTGCTCGACTCCAACGGGCAGCAGGTGCGGATGACGGGCATCAACTGGTTCGGCGCCGAGACGTCGAACTTCTCCCCGCACGGGCTCTGGACGCGCGGCTACAAGGACATGCTCGACCAGATCAAGAGCCTGAAGTACAACACGCTGCGGCTGCCCTACACCAACCAGCTGTTCGACTCCGGCAGCGCGCCGAACAGCATCGACTACTCCAAGAACCCCGACCTGCAGGGCCTGACCGGGCTGCAGATCCTCGACAAGATCATCGACTACGCCGGGCGGATCGGGCTCAAGGTCGTCCTCGACCGGCACCGCCCCGACGCCGGCGGCCAGTCCGCGCTCTGGTACACCGACGCCTACCCCGAGTCGCGGTGGATCTCCGACTGGGAGATGCTCGCCCGGCACTACGCGGGCAACACCACGGTCATCGGCGCCGATCTCCACAACGAGCCGCACGCCCCGGCGTGCTGGGGCTGCGGTGACCAGAGCAAGGACTGGCGGCTCGCCGCCGAGCGGGCCGGGAACGCGATCCTCGCCGTCAACTCCAACTGGCTGATCATCGTCGAGGGCGTGGACGGCTACAACGGCGACAACTACTGGTGGGGCGGCAACCTGCAGGGCGCCGCGCAGTACCCGGTGCGGCTGAACGTCCCGAACCGGCTCGTCTACTCCGCGCACGACTACGCCACGTCCGTCTACCCGCAGCCGTGGTTCGACGACCCCGCCTTCCCGTCCAACATGGCGGCGATCTGGGACAAGAACTGGGGCCACCTCTACAAGAACAACGTGGCGCCCGTCCTGCTCGGCGAGTTCGGGACGACGCTCACCGACCCGCGCGACCAGACCTGGCTGCGCACGCTCATGGCCTACCTCGGCACGGGCGCGAGCGGGATGTCCTTCACCTTCTGGTCGTGGAACCCCAACTCGGGCGACACCGGCGGCATCCTCAACGGGGACTGGACGACCGTCAACACCGCCAAGCAGTCCTACCTCGACCCGTACCTGCTCGGCGCCTTCGACTCGGGCGGCGGCGACCCCGGCCCCGGGGACCCGCCGGGCGTCTCCTGCGAGGTCGCCTACCAGGTGCAGAACAGCTGGCAGGGCGGCTTCACCGCCCAGGTCACCATCACCAACACCGGCTCGGCCGCGCTGAACGGCTGGACGCTCGGCTTCGCCTTCCCCGGCGACCAGAAGATCAGCCAGGGCTGGAGCGCGACCTGGACCCAGTCCGGGGCCGGCGTCACCGCGAAGAGCCTGGACTGGAACGGCGCGCTCGCGGCCGGCGCGTCCGTCACGGCCGGGTTCCAGGCGACGGGGTCGTCGGCCGGCGCGCCCGCCGCGTTCGAGCTCAACGACCAGCCCTGCGAGTCCTGACCATGGCCGCCAGGAGCAGGACCCTGCTCGCGGGCGCCCTCGCCGCCGCGCTGCTGCCGTGGGCGGCCCCCGCGGCGCGGGCGGCGGACGGGCCGGCGCTGACCGTCGACCCGGCGGCGTCCCGCCACGCGATCAGCCCGGACGTGTACGGGATGAACTTCGCCGACGAGGCGCTCGCCAAGGAGCTGCGGCTCCCCGTGCGGCGGTGGGGCGGCAACGCCACCACCCGCTACAACTACCTCTACGACGAGACGAACCGGGGCTCGGACTGGTACTTCGAGAACGTCCCCGGCCCGGCGCCCGACCCGGCGGCGCTGCCGGACGGCTCCGAGACCGACCAGTTCACCGAGCAGGACCGCCGGACCGGCACCGGCACGATCCTGACCGTCCCGCTGATCGGCTGGACGCCGAAGGGCCGCGACTACACCTGCGGCTTCAGCGTCGAGAAGTACGGGCCGCAGCAGGGCGCCGACGCCCAGTGGCGCCCCGACTGCGGCAACGGCGTCAAACCCGACGGCACCGACGTCACCGGCAACGACCCGACGGACACCAGCGTCCCCGCCGGGCCGCGGTACATCACCGACTGGCTGGCGCACCTGACCGGCAAGTACGGGCAGGCGAAGGACGGCGGCGTCCGGTTCTACAACCTCGACAACGAGCCGGACCTCTGGCACGCGACCCACCGGGACGTCCACCCGAAGGGCGCGGGCTACGACGAGATGCGCGACCAGACGTACGCGATCGCGGGCGCCGTGAAGGCCGCCGATCCGGGCGCCAAGACGCTAGGACCGGTCGGCTGGGGCTTCCAGTCGCTGACGATGTCCGGCCTCGACAAGCAGACGTGCGACCGCGAGGGCGGCGACTGCTGGTCGAACCCGCCGGACCGGGCCGCGCACGGCGGCGTCCCCTTCGCCGTCTGGTACCTCCGGCAGATGAAGGCGTACGAGCAGGAGCACGGCACCCGCATCCTCGACTACTTCGACGAGCACCTCTACCCGCAGCAGAGCGGGGTCGCGCTCGGCGACGCCGGCGACGCGGCGACGCAGGAGCTCCGGCTGCGCTCCACCCGCCAGCTCTGGGACCCCGCGTACACCGACGAGAGCTGGATCGGCCAGCCGATCGAGTACATCCCGCGCATGCGCCGCCTGGTGGACGAGAACTACCCCGGCACCAAGCTCGCGATCACCGAGTACAACTGGGGCGCCCTCGGCCACATCAACGGCGCGGTCGCGCAGGCCGACGTCCTCGGGATCTTCGGGCGGGAGGGCCTGGACCTCGCCACGCTGTGGGCGCCGCCGGGCGCGTCCGACCCGGGCGCCTACGCCTTCCGCATGTACCGGAACTACGACGGCGCCGGGGCGTCCTTCGGCGACACGTCCGTCAGGGCGGCGAGCGCCGACCAGGGCAGGCTGGCCGTGTACGCGGCGGAGCGCTCGTCCGACAAGGCGCTCACCCTGATGATCGTCAACAAGTCGCTGACCGACGACCTGACGAGCACCGTCTCGATCGCCGGGCGGTCGGGCACGGCGGCCGGGCACGTCTACCGCTACGGCGCGGACGACCTGGCGTCGATCGTGCACGAGCCGGACGTGACCGTCGGCCCGGACGGGTTCACCTCGACGTTCCCCGCGTCCTCGATCACGCTGGTCGAGATCCCGGCGGACGACGGGCCGCCCGCGTCGGCGTGCAAGGTCGGCTACAAGGTGCTGAGCCAGTGGGGGAGCGGGTTCACCGCCGAGGTCACCGTCGCCAACACCGGCACCTCGCCCGTCTCCGGGTGGACGCTCGGGTTCGCGTTCGCCGCCGGCCAGCGCGTCACGCAGGGCTGGAGCGCGGCCTGGGCGCAGGACGGCGCGGACGTCACCGCCCGCAACCTGTCCTGGAACGGCACCGTCCAGCCGGGCCGCTCCGTCGTGATCGGCTTCAACGGGTCGAGCGGCGGGACGAACCCGCCGCCCGCGTCCTTCACCCTGAACGGCACGCCCTGCCGCCAGTGATCACCGGGCCGCCCGTGATCGGGGGTCAGTGATCACAGGGCGCGCTGCCCGCGTGATCGTGGGGCCCGCCGGCCTCCGCCACATGGCGGGGGCCGTGCGCGTCCTCGCAGTGCACGTGCGCGCCGCCCGCCCGCTCGGCGACGTGGTCGACCTCCAGCGTGGTGTGCGTGATCCCGTACGCGTCGCGCAGCAGCTCCTGGAGGTCGCGGCGGACGGCGTGGCAGTCGCCCTGCGTGTCGACGAGCACGTGCGCCGACAGCGCCGGGTAGCCGGAGCTGACCTCCCACACATGCAGGTCGTGGACCTCCTCCACGCACGGGCGGCGGGCCAGCCGGGCGCCGAGCTCGGACGGGTCGAGGCCCGCCGGCGCGGCCTCCATGAGCACCCGGCCGGCGTCCCGCAGCAGCCCGTACCCGGCCTTGATCATCAGCGCCGCGACCACCAGCGAGGCGACCGCGTCGGCGCGGGTCAGGCCCGCCGTCCACACCAGCAGGCCGGCGATCGCCGTGGCGATGAACGCGAACAGGTCGTTGAGGATGTGCTGGAACGCGCCCTCGACGTTCAGGCTGCTCCGGTCGGCCCGGCTGATCAGGAAGGTCGCGGCGACGTTGACGGCGATGCCGGCGAGGGCCGTCCAGAACACGAACTGGCCCTCGACGGCGGGCGGCTCGACCAGCCGCCGGACGCCCTCGTAGACGAAGTAGGCCGCGAGCAGCATCAGTGTCAGCCCGTTGAGCTGCGCGGACAGGATCTCGGCGCGGCGCAGGCCGAAGGTGTAGCCGCCCTTCGGCGGGCGCGCGGCGATGCGCATCGCGACCAGCGCCAGCGCGATCGCGAACGCGTCGGTCATCATGTGCGCGGCGTCGGAGATCAGCGCCAGCGAGCCGGAGACCACGCCGATGGCCGTCTCGGCCGCCATGAAGACGAGGATCAGCGCCAGCGCGCCGCCGAGCAGCCGCCGGTCGGCCCCCGCCGAGATCGCGTGCCCGTGGCCGTGCCCGTGGCCGTGCCCGTGCCCGTGGCCGTGGCCCGTGCCCTCGTCCGGCCTGCCGTGCCCGCTCATGCGCCTTCCTCCCCGTGGCCGACGTGGGTGAGGGCGAGGTCGAGCAGCATCCGGACGTGCGAGTCGTCCAGCCGGTAGTAGGCCATCCGGCCGGCGCGGCGGACCCGGACGACGCGGTTGGCGCGCAGCAGCCGCAGCGCGTGCGAGACCGCGGACTCCGAGTGCCCGCAGGACGCGGCGATGTCGCACACGCACATCTCGCCGCCCTCGAGCAGCGCGATGATCACCCGCAGCCGCCCGGGATCGGACAGCAGCCCGAACACCTGGGCCAGCTCGGTGATCGTGTCCGTGCCCGGCAGCGCGGCGGTGACGATCGCGACCTTCTCGGGATCGACCACCCGGACCGCGCACGCGTCGGCGGTTCCCGCGGCGGCGGGCACGACATCTGACTGGCTGCTCATATGAGCAAATGTAGCGCATTGCCCTCAGGAGATCCCGGGGGCCGGCTCCGTGGCCGGCGGCAGCGAGACCGGCGTGCCCGGCCCGCCCCCTTCCGGGGGCTCCGTCCCGGTGCCCGTACCCGGGTCGCCGGACGTCACGCCGCCCGACTCCGGGGAGGTCCCGGGCGCGGGCGAGCCGGTGCCCGGCGACTCCGCGCCCGGCGATTCGAGGCCCGGCGACTCCGTGCCGGGCGACTCGGCTCCGGGGGAGCCCGGCCCCGAGTCCGACGGCGACGGCGTGTCGCCCGACGGGACCGCGGTCTCCGCGGGCGGCAGTTCCGCGGGCGGCCCGTCCGCCTCGCCGGCGGTCGCCCGGGGCCGCTCGAACCCCATCGTCGCGCCCGGGTCCACGAGCACGAACGCGGTGATCTTCCCCTTCCGGGAATCCCGCGGCGCGATCCTGGTGACATTCCGCCGCTCGAATCCCGGCCAGGAGCGGCCAGTATAGGACGCGTTCCCGGTGGAGATCTTTTTCTCCGGCGGAGTGAGCGGATTGCCGCAATTGCACTTCACCGCGGGCACCCCGCGGCCATTGACGAGAACGCCCATTCCGGCCTGGAGGACGGCGGGCCCGCTGGTCGCCCTCCCGTTGTCGTAGCCGTGGTTGGTGACGAGCGTGTCGGTGCGCAGCAGCACCGGCGTCAGCCGCGACACGTAGCGCGGGACGTCGCTGACCGGAATGCCCTGAACGCCCGCCCACGCCCGCGCCTTGTCCGGGTTGGCCTGCAGGAACTCGATCAGCTTCCGCTGGTCGCAGGTCGAGGCCCGCCGCGTCCCGCCGTAGAGGCCGGGGGTGTCGCCGGCCTTCGTGCCGCCCGCCCGCGGCGGCTCCTTGACGCCGAGCTGGTCGGTGCCGGCGACCAGCGTGTACGGGTCGGGGCCGGGCGATCCGACGGTCAGCCGGGTGATGGCCGCGCCCGCGTCCCCGCAGCCGGCGAGCCCGCCCGCCGCGAGCGCCAGCGCCGCGACCGCCGCCGCGGCCGCCCGCCGCCGGACAAATGGTGAATGGATCTCGCGCATGCGTCTACTCCCGCCCCCGGGCTCGCCGTACCTATACTCTTCGATGCCGGGCGGAGCGGATTTGTGCGCGGCGGAATGCTCCAGTTTTCGCGGGGGTGCGAAATGGCGGGCCCGATACCACTCGACGCCGCAGACCCGACCCGGCTCGGCGGCTGGGAACTGCTCGCCCGGCTCGGCGCGGGCGGCCAGGGGTCGGTCTACCTCGGCCGCCCCGTGGACCCGGCGGCCGGGCCGCCGCGCGTCGCCGTGAAGCTGCTGCACGCCCGGCTGCTCGGCGACGCGGACGCGCGGGAGCGGTTCGTCCGCGAGCTGGCGCTGCTCCAGCGGGTCGCCGGGTTCTGCACCGCGCAGATGCTCGCCGCCGACACCGCGGGCGACCGCCCCTACATCGTCAGCGAGTACGTGCCGGGCCCGTCGCTGCGCGCCCTCGTCCTCGCGGAGGGGCCGCGCGCCGGCGCCGACCTCGACCGGCTCGCGATCAGCTCGGTGACGGCGCTGTCGGCGATCCACCGCGCGAACGTCGCGCACCGCGACCTCAAGCCGCAGAACGTCCTGATGGGCCCGGACGGCCCGCGCGTGATCGACTTCGGCATCGCCCGCGCGTTCGCCGCCGGCGCCACGCTGACCAGCCAGGTCGTCGGGACCCCCGCCTACATGGCGCCCGAGCAGTTCGCCGGACGGGCCGGGCCCGCCGCCGACCTGTTCGCCTGGGCGGGCACCCTGCTGTTCGCCGCGACCGGCCGCGACCCGTTCGCCGGCGGGCCGCTGCCCGCCGTCATGTACCGGATCCTGCACGAGACGCCCGACCTGCGCGTCCTGCCCGCCCCGCTCGCCGAGGTCGCCGCCGCCTGCCTCGCCAAGGACCCGGCCGACCGCCCCGCCTCCGAGGACGTCCTGCTCTGGCTCCTCGGCCACCGCACCACCCGGACCCCGACCGAGCGCCTTCCCGCCCCCACGATCCCGGCCCCGCAGCCACCGCCCACCACACCGCCGGCCCCCACCCCCTCCCTCGGCGCCCCCGCACCGCCCCAACCTGCCGCACCGCCGGAAACCGCCCCGCCGCCGGGATCGGCCGCACCGCCGGGCTTTGCCGCACCGTCGGGGTCTGCCGCACCGTCGGGCTTTGCCGCGTCGCCGGGGTCTGCCGCGTCGCCGGGGTCTGCCGCGCCGCCAGGATTTGCCGCGTCGCCGGGGTCGGCGGCGGTGCCGGGATTTGCGGCGCCGCCGGGGTCTGCCGCAGGGCCGGAGGGTGGTGCGCCGCGGGGCTTCGACGGGGCCTCTGGGGAGCCGCGGCCGGCCGCGGCCGCCGGGCGGCTGCCGCTCGGGGCGGCCCTGGCAGATCG
>NZ_JBFARO010000085.1:0-34124 GCF_040677125.1 Actinomadura sp. NPDC049382 | reverse complement strand
ACCGCGGCGAACAGCGCCTGCCAGGCGGGGGCGCCCCGGTCCGCGGCCGGCCGGTCGGGGGCGGGGCATCCGGGACCGCCTTCCGGTCGGGGGAAACGGCGTCACGGCAGCAGTACGCACGTCCCGGCGGCCGGGTTCGACGGGCGGCCCCAGAGGTCGGGCCCAGACGTCGGGCCCAGGGGGTCAGGTCCAGCCGAGCTGGGCGACGGCGGTGACCGGCGGCTCCCCGCCCGCCTCGGTGAAGGCGCGCAGCGCGGCGACGAGGGCGCGGCGCTGCCCGGCCGGCATGCGCGCGACGACCTCGGCGATCTCGGCGCGGCGGCGGGCGGTGACGTCGTCGACGATGCCGCGGCCGGCGGCGGTCACCTGGATGCGGACCTCGCGGCCGCTGCGCGGGCTGGCCTCGCGGCGCACGAGCCCGGCGGCGGCGAGCCGGTCCACCATCCGCATCGCGGTGGAGGGGTTGACCTCCAGCAGCCCGGCGAGCGTGACGAGCTTGGACGGCCCCTGCGAGGACAGCACGACCAGCAGCCGGAACTGCGGCAGCGTGACGGCGTCCTCGACGGCGGCCAGGGACCGCGCCGAGACCGCCACCAGCAGCCGGGAGGCGGTGAGCAGCGCCGAGGTGACCTCGTCGACGCCCGCGTCCGCGTCCTCGTTCATGACCACTTTCTACAGGGCCGGGCCCGCGCGGCGCCAACGCGCCCCGGACGGTTCCGGGCGGTCATCCGCGCCGCCGCGCGGGCAGCAGCTCGTCGAGCAGTTCGGCCAGGTGGCGGGGCCGGGCCCGGGTGCCGGCGGTGATCTGGGTGCGGCAGGAGAAGCCGTCGGCGAGCACCTCGGTGCCGGGCGCGGCGTCCCGGAGGGCGGGCCACACCCCCTGCTCGGCGATCTTCACCGACACCTCGTAGTGGCCGCGTTCGAAGCCGAAGTCGCCGGCGAGGCCGCAGCAGCCGGCGTCGAGGACGTCCACGTCGACGCCGGCGCGGGCCAGCACGCGCCGGTCGGCGTCGAAGCCCATGACGGCGTGCTGGTGGCAGTGGGGCTGCGCGACCGCGCGGACCCTCGGGGTGTCGAGCCCGGCGACGACGCCGTGCGCCGCGCCGGGCGAGGGGCCGCCGGCCTCCTGCTGGCGCTCGTCGAGCAGTTCGGCGAGGGTCCGGGTCCGGTCGCGCAGCAGCCGCGCGTCGGCGGCGAGGGGGTCGTCGTGCAGCAGTTCGGGCGCGTCCGCGCGGAACACGGCGGTGCAGGACGGCTCCAGCCCGACGACGGGGACGCCGTCGCGCAGCCGGGGCGCCAGCGCCCGGACGGTGCGGCGCAGCACCCGCGCGGCCGTGCCGAGCTGCCCGGTGGAGATCCAGGTCAGGCCGCAGCACAGCGGGGCGGGCGGCACCTCGACCCGGTATCCGGCGGCCTCCAGGACGCGGACGGCGGCCCTGCCGATGTGCGGGTGGAAGCTGTTGGTGAAGGTGTCGGGCCACAGCACGACCCGGTCGCCGCCGGGCCCGTCCGGCGCGGGGCGCCGCCGGAACCAGTCGGTGAACCGCTCGGCGGCGAAGCGCGGCATGTCGCGGCGGGGGTCGATGCCGCCGATCCGCTTGGCGGCGCGGCCGAGGCCGGGCAGGTGCAGGGCGGTGTTGGCGGCGCGGGGCGCGACCGCGGCCAGGCGCGCCCACACCGGCAGCCAGCCCATCGTGTAGTGCGCGGGCGGCCGGATCCGTCCCGCGTAGTGGTGGTGGAGGAACTCGGCCTTGTAGGTGGCCATGTCGACGTTGACGGGGCAGTCGCTGCGGCAGCCCTTGCACGCCAGGCACAGGTCGAGGGCGTTGCGGACGTCCTGCGAGCGCCACCCGTCGGTGATGACGGCCGCCTCGTCGCGGTCGGCCCCCGAGCCGCCGCCGGGCATGCCGCGCATCATCTCCATCAGGATGCGGGCGCGGCCGCGGGTGGAGTGCTCCTCCTCCCCCGTCGCCCGGTAGCTCGGGCACATGACGCCGCCGGAGGAGGCGCGGCACTTGCCGATGCCGACGCAGCGGGCGGCGGCGTGGGTGAACCGGTGGTGGTCGTCGGGGAAGGCGAACCGGGTGCGCGGCTCGGCGGGGCCGTAGGCGAGGTGGTCGAGGTCGTCGTCCAGCCGCCGCGGGTGGACGATCTTGCCGGGGTTCATCCGGTTCGCCGGGTCGAAGACCGCCTTGAACCGCTCGAACAGCCGGACGACCTCGGCGCCGAACATCAGCGGCAGCAGCTCGCCGCGGGCCTGCCCGTCGCCGTGCTCGCCCGACAGCGACCCGCCGTAGGAGGCGACGAGCCGGGCGGCGCGCTCGACGAACCGGCGGTAGGCGGCGGCGCCCTCGGGGTCCTCCAGGTCGAAGGGGATGCGGGTGTGGACGCAGCCCTGCCCGAAGTGCCCGTACAGGGAGACGGGCCCGTAGCCGAACTCGCGGATGAGGGCGCGGAAGTCGCGCAGGTAGTCGCCGAGCCGGTCGGGCGGGACGGCGGAGTCCTCCCAGCCCTCGTGGGTGTCGGGGCGCCCGGGCGGGTAGGCGGTGGCGCCGAGGCCGGCCTCGCGGACCTTCCAGAGCAGCTCCTCCTCGGCGGGGTCGCGGACGAAGGTGTGCCGCGGCGGGTTCGGCCCGGCCGCCACCCGCTCGATGAGGTCGCGGGCGCGCGCGTCGGCGGCCTCCTTGGTGTCGCCGCCGAACCGGACCATCAGCCAGCCGGCGCCGCCGGGCATGTCCTTGACCACGCGCGGCCCGGCCAACCGGTGCCGCTTGGCGAGGTCGAGGAGCCGCTCGTCCATGCCCTCCAGGGCGAGCGGCTCGGACGGCAGGATGCGCGGCACGGCGTCGCCGGCGAGGGCGATGTCGTCGTAGCCGAGGACGACCAGCGACTGGTGCGCCGGGACGGGCACCAGCTCGATCTCGGCGCGCAGGACAGTGACGAGTGTGGACTCCGACCCGACGAGGGCGCGGGCCACGTCGAAGTGCTTCTCCGGCAGCAGCGAGTCGAGGTTGTAGCCGGACACGCGGCGCGGGATGGCGGGGAAGCGGGTGCGGATCGGCTCCAGCCCGTCGTCGCGCAGCTCGCGCAGCGCCCGGTAGATCTCGGCGCGCCGGCCGCCCGCCGCCTGGATGCGGGCGTACTCCTCCTCGCCGGTCTCCCCCACCCACATCCGGACGCCGTCGTAGGTGAGCACCTCCAGCCGGACGACGGAGTCGACCATCTTCCCGTACGCCTGCGCGGACGCGCCGCACGAGTTGTTGCCGATCATGCCGCCGATCGTGCAGGTGTCGTGGGTGGACGGTTTGGGCCCGACCATCAGCCCGTGCCCGGACAGCTCGGCGTTCAGGTCGTCCAGGCAGGCGCCGGGCTCGACGACGGCGCGGCGCGCCGCGGTGTCGAGGGAGACCAGCCGCCGGCAGTACTTCGACCAGTCGATGACGACGGCGGTGTTGACGCACTGCCCGGCGAGGCTGGTGCCGCCGCCGCGCGACAGGACGGGCGCGCCGTGCTCGGCGCAGACGCGGACGGCCTCGGCGCCGGCCTCGACGCCGCGCGGCACCACCACCCCGATGGGCGGCCGCTGGTAGTTGGAGGAGTCGTGCGCGTAGGCCGCGCGCGATCCGGGGTCGAACCGGACCTCTCCGTCCACGCGCTCGGTGAGGGCGCGCCGGAGCGCGTCCCACTCCTTGTGCTTTGCCGAAACTGCCATGGCGCAACGCATACCCAGGGGGACGCACGCAACCGTCTGCCGTGCCGCACAGTGTCCACCATCGGCCCACTCGTCACACTGATCCCTGTAAATCCCTTTTGAGATACTTCACTCTTGATCATGTCGAGCCGGCCCACCCCTGGATCACCCGTCCTGGAGGGACGTCCATGCGAACACGGCACGCGGGCGGCATCGCCTTCGCCCATCCGCCGGCCTTCTGGGCCGGGTTCCTCGCCTGCGTGGCGGGGGTGCTGCTGCACCTGCCGATGTACATCGGCGCCGCGGACATGCACTACATGATGCGCGGCATGGCGATGGACGCGCCGATGACGGCCGGGATGGCGCTGATCGTGGCGGGCCTCGCCGCCACCGCCTACGGGCTGGTCCCGCGCGGGCCCGCCCCGTCCCGCGGCGCCGGGGAGCCGCGGATCCGCGCCGCGTACGGCGCGCCGCTGCGGCGCGCCCACATCGGGCTGCTGCTGGTGACGACGACGGCCGTGACGATCGACGCGATGAAGCCGATCTCGCTGTCGTTCGTGGCGCCGGGGATGGGCGCGGAGTACGGGCTGAAGTCGCCGCTGAACCCGGGCGGGCACTGGCCGGTCGCGCTGCTGCCGCTGTCCGGCCTGACCGGGACGGTGCTCGGCTCGTTCCTGTGGGGCTGGCTCGGCGACCGCATCGGGCGGCGGCCGTCGATCCTGCTGGCCGGGGTGATGTTCGTGACGACGGCGGTGTGCGGGGCGATGCCGTCGTTCTCCTGGAACCTGGTGATGTGCCTGCTGATGGGCGTCGCGGCGGGCGGGATGCTGCCGATCACGTTCTCGCTGCTGGCCGAGACGATCCCGGGCCGGCACCGCGGGTGGGTGATGGTGCTGATCGGCGGGAACCTCGCCCTCGCCTACGTCGTCACCAGCGCGCTGTCGTCGGCGCTCGTCCCGCACTACTCGTGGCGGATCCTGTGGCTGGTCGGGCTGCCGACCGGCGTCCTGCTGATCGCGCTGAACCGGTGGATCCCCGAGTCGCCCCGGTTCCTGCTCGCGCGCGGCCGGGAGGCCGAGGCGCGGCAGATCATGGCGCGGTACGGCGCCGTCGAGGAGACCGCCGCCGGGCGGGAGGCCGGGCGGGAGCCGGAGGCCGCGCACGGCGCGGGCTTCGGGCCGCTGTTCCGGCCGCCGTTCACCGGGCTGAGCCTCGCGGTGGTCGTGCTCGGCCTCGGGATCGGCCTGGTCACCTACGGCTTCCAGCTGTGGATCCCGTCCAACCTGCAGAAGCTCGGGCTGGCGCAGCAGGCCGCCGACCGGGCGCTGCGGGACTCGGCGGTGCTCGGCCTGCCGCTGGTGTTCGTCGCCGCCGCCATGTACGGGCTGTGGAGCGCCAAGAAGACCATCGTGGCGCTGACGGCGCTGGTCGCGGCGGCGCTGGCGGTGTTCTCGGTGGCGGGCGAGTCGCTCGCCCACGACCGGACGTGGCTGTACGTGCTGCTCGCGGGGCCGATCGTCGGCACCGCGACGATCGCGGCGGTGCTGGCCGCCTACAGCTCGGAGATCTACCCGACGCGGATCCGCTCGCGCGGCTCGGGCCTGTCGGCGGGGGTCGGCAAGCTCGGCGGCGTCGCGGTCACGGCGGTGCTGGCCGCGGGGGCGGCGGTCCCCTCGATCGGGCAGACGGCGCTGCTCGGCGCGGTGCCGCTGCTGGCCGCGGTCCTGGTGGTCGCGGTGTGGGGGGTGGAGACGCGGGCGGGGCGCGGCTCAGTCCGCGAGCCGGCTCGCGGTCTCCAGCAGTAGGGCGTGCACGAACGCCTGCGGGATGTTGCCGCGCAGCTGCCGCTGCCGGACGTCGTACTCCTCGGAGAACAGGCCGCTGGTCGCGCTGCCGGACCGGGTGCGCTCGAAGGTGCGCAGCGCGCGGGCGGTGTCGCCGGCGCGGTGCTCGGCGAGGGCGAGGACGAACCCGCAGAGGGTGAAGGCGCCCTCGGCGACGCCGAGCGGCTCGTCCCCGACCCGGTACCGGTAGACGAATCCCTCCTGGACGAGTTCGGCGCGGACGGCCTCCAGCGTCGCGGCGCTGCGCGGGTCGCCGGCGGGCAGGGCGCCGCGCAGCGGCGGGATGAGCAGGGCGGCGTCCACGCGGTCGTCGTCGGCCGCGCGCCGCCACCGGCCGCCGGGGGTGAGGGCCGTGCGGGAGGTCTCGGCGAGGATCGCGTCGGCGAGGGACGTCCAGGCGGCGGCGTCGGCGGGGCCGCCGAGGACGCGGGCGGCCTGGCGCAGCCCGGCCGCGCAGATCAGCCGGGAGTGGGTCCACAGCCGGTCCTCGGTCTCCCAGATGCCGGCGCCGGGCTCGTGCCAGCGGCGCGCGACGGCGTCCGCGGCGACGCGGGCGGCCTCGCGGGCGCCGGGTCCGGCCCGGTCGTGCTCGGCGGCGGTGGCGAGCAGCAGCAGCGACTCGCCGACGGCGTCGAGCTGCCACTGCGCGCTCGCCCGGTTGCCGGTGACGGCGGTGGCGCCGGGGTAGCCGGGGAGCGCGCTGGGGCGCTGCCCGGGCACCGCTCCCCCGGCGACGGTGTAGGCGGGGCGGAGCCGGTCGCCGTCGGCGAGGAGGCGCGCGGTGACGAAGCCGGCGGCGCTGCGCAGCACGTGCGGGGGGCCGCCGTGGGCGGCGACGGCGTGCCCGGCGAGGCACTGGTCGCGGATCCAGGCGTAGCGGTAGTCGAAGTTGCGGCCCTCGTCGGCGCGTTCGGGCAGCGCGGTCGTCGCGGCGGCGGCCATGCCGCCGGCGGCGCTGGTCAGCCCGGTCAGCACCCCGTAGGCCAGCCGGGCGTCGCGGGGCGCGGCGGTGTCGTCGCAGGAGGGGACGGCCGCCCGCCAGTCGCGCTCGGTGGCCTCCCACAGCGCGCCGGGGTCCAGGTCCGCCGGGGGCTCCCCGGCGGACTCGGCGGCGATCTCCAGCACCAGGTCGCGCGACTCGCCCTCGGCGAGGTCGAACGTCACGGCGAGGACGGCGCCGCCGTCGGCGCCCTCCCGCACGAGCGCCTCGCCGGCGCCGCGCCAGCGGATCCGGGCGCCGCCGGCGCGGGCCGTCCAGTACGGGTCGCGGTGGTGCAGGTCCCGCATGCGGGCGCCGCCGGGGCGCACGTCCAGCAGGGCGCGCAGCCGGGCGCCGCCGCGGACGGCGCGGCAGCGGCGCAGGACGACCGCGCGGTCGGGGAGGGCGGGGCGGGCCAGCGCCTCGCGGCACTCGACGATCGCGCCCTCCCCGGTCACCCAGCGGCTGTGCCAGATGAGGCCGCGGTCCTCGTAGTAGCCGCCCCACACGAACCGGTCGCACACCGGCCGGACGTCGTAGCCGCCCGGACCGCCGAGCAGGCCGGCGAAGACGGGCTCGGAGTCCCAGCGGGGGAAGCACAGCCAGGCCTGCTCGCCGTGCGGGCCGACGAGGATCCCGCGCTCGCCGTCGGCGATGAGGGCGTAGTCGCGCAGGGCCTTGGGCAGGGCGGCCAGCCGCGCCGAGGGGTCGGTCAGCATGGCCCTCCCCTACCCGCCGCAAGCCGATCAAGACGCCGACGCGGGCGCCGCGGCGCCCGCGTCGGCCGGGGTCACCCGGTCCGTTCGCGGACGAGGGCGGCGAGGTTCATCCGGGCGAGGCCGCGCAGGCCGGGGAGCTGCGCGAGCCAGGCGACGGCGAGCACGGCCAGCGCCGACCAGGCGAACGTCGCGGGCTTGATCTCGGCGTGGAAGGACATCAGGTCGCTGTTGAACGCGCCGAGGAACGCGCCGGTCGCGAGCCGCCCGAGGACCAGGCCGGGCACCGCGCCGGCGGCGACCACGAGGAGGTTCTCGGCGGTGACGAGCCGGGCGAGGCGGCGCCGCCCGACGCCGGCGGCGCGCAGGGTGGCCAGTTCGGTGCCGCGTTCGGCGAGGTTGACCGACAGGGTGGCGAACAGCACGGTGAAGGCCAGCAGCCCGCCGAACGCGAGCATGACCGCGACGAACACGTAGAACAGGTTCATGTACTGGTCCATGGTCTTCTTCAGCGCCTGCGCGTCGGTGTAGGCGACGACGCCGGGCCGGGCGGCCAGGGCGTGCTCGACGGCGGCGCGGTCGGCGCCGGGGTCGAACGTCACGAGGACGGTGTCGGGCCGGGCGCCGGGGTCCCACGCGGCGACCTGGTCGAGGGAGGCGTAGGCGTAGGTGCCGAGCGGCTCGTCCACGAACCCGGCGACGGTGGTGGTGACGGTGCGGCCGCCGGGCAGACGCAGCCCGATCCGGTCTCCCGTGTCCACGCCGAGCTTGCCGCGCAGCGCGGCGCCGATCAGCGCGCCCTGCCCGGGCAGCGCCCGCTCACCGCCGCCGGGGGTGAGGAAGCGGTGCATCGTCGTCGTCTCGGGGAGGCCGACGACGGT
The DNA here is from genome assembly GCF_040677125.1 of Actinomadura sp. NPDC049382. NCBI lineage: Bacteria > Bacillati > Actinomycetota > Actinomycetes > Streptosporangiales > Thermomonosporaceae > Actinomadura > Actinomadura sp. NPDC049382. Next base: position 26,013 of record NZ_JBFARO010000085.1, on the reverse strand, counting down.
GGTGGAGTACCCGGCGTCCCCGGCGGTGATCGTGACGGGCAGGTGCGCGGCGGGCTCGGCGGCGCGGACGCCCCGTGTCCCGGCGATCGCGGCGAGGCCGCCGCCGTCGAGGGGGCGGCCGAGGGTGAGCTCGGCGTCCTGCCGCTGGATCCGGTCGAACTGGCGGGACACGGTGGCCTGGGAGGAGTCGAGCATCCCCCACGACACCAGGATCAGCACGAGGGCGAGGACGACGCCGGCCATGGTGTAGAGGGTGCGGCGGAACTGGCGGGCGGGGCCGCGCAGCACCAGCCACGCCCCGGCGGGCAGCCGCCCGGCGAACGGCAGCGCCCGCTCCAGCCGGGCGAGGAGCCCCGCTCCCCCGGTGCGGGGGACGGTGCCGCGCATCGCCTCGGCGGGCGGGACGCGGGCGGCCGCCACGGCGGGGGCGAGGGCGGCGAGGGCGCCCGCGACGATCCCGAACGCGAGCCCGGCGAGGACGGTGGTGGCGCGCACCGACACCAGCGTCTCCGGCAGCCCGATCGCGTCCCCGTACAGCCGCGTGACCGTCCCGGCGAGCAGCAGCCCGGCGCCGACGCCGAGGACGGACCCGGCGGCGCCGACCGCGACGCCGGTCGCCAGGTAGTGCCCGACGAGGGTGCGGCGGCGGAACCCGCCGGCGCGCAGCGTGCCGATGACGACGCGGTCGCGGGCGACGCGGCGGGTCAGCACCACGTACACGGGGACGCCGGCGGCGGCGAGGAACAGCAGCGGGAACATCACCGCCAGCTCGGAGAACCCCTTGATGTCCTCGGCGAGGGTCGCGTTGGAGGGCTGCTCGGCGCGGGTGATCGCGGCGCCGGCGCCGTGCCCGCGGGCGGCGGCGGTCAGGGCCGCGTCCAGTTCGGCGGCCCGGTCGCGGCCCGCGGCGGTGTAGTACACGGCCACCTGGTTGGGCGCGGCGGCGCCGGCGATGCTGCGGGCGAGCGGCTCGGGGACGAACAGCACCCCGAACGAGCCGGGCGCGGGCAGCACGTCCTGGCGGCTGGCGGCGGGCCACAGGTACTCGGGCGAGGACGCGGTGCCGCGCACGCGCACCGTCCGCCACGCGCGGCCGTCCCACACCGACACCCCGTCGCCGGGCTTGAGGTGCGCATGGTCGGCGATGTGCCGCTCGGCGAGGACGCCGTCGGGCGCGGCGGGGTCGAGGTAGGCGCCGGTGAGGACCTTCACCCGGTTCACCTCGGGCTGGGACCCGGCGGGCAGCCCGACGACGCGGCCGACGAGGGTGTCCCCGCCGGGCATGCGCAGCGGCACGTCGGCGACGGTGCGGGCGGCGGCGGCCGCCACACCCGGCCGGGCCGCCGCCTCCCCGGCGATCGCGGCGGCGTCGCCGCCCGACAGGGTGAGGTCGGCGAACCGGTAGTCGCGGAAGGTCTGCTGGTATCCGGCGTCCAGGTTCTTGTAGGCGTCGTAGGACGCGCCGAACAGCGCGACGCCGAGCATGACCAGCACCACCACCGACACCAGCTGCGCGGGGCGGCGCCGCAGGTCGCGGCGGAGCTTGGTGTTGAGGACGCTCACCACGTCACCTCGTCGGCCCCGGCGGGGGCGTCGTTGGCGGTGACCTCGACGATGCGGCCGGAGCGCATCCGCACCACGCGGTGCGCGATCGCGGCGATGGCGGCGTTGTGGGTGACGACGAGGACGGTCCTGCCCTCGGCGTTGAGGTCCTTCAGGACGCGCAGGACGCCGCGCCCGGTCTCCAGGTCGAGGGCGCCGGTGGGCTCGTCGCACAGCAGCAGCGCGGGGTCCTTGGCGATGGCGCGGGCGATCGCGACGCGCTGCTGCTCGCCGCCCGACAGCTGCGCGGGGAAGTGCCCGGCGCGCTCGGCGAGCCCGACGGCGGCGAGCGCGGCCTCGGCGCGGTCGCGGTCGCCGCGGCCGGTCAGCTCGGCGACCAGCCGGACGTTCTCCAGCGCGGTCAGCGACGGGACGAGGTTGAAGAACTGGAACACGAACCCGACGGTGTCGCGCCGGTAGGCGGTGCGGCCGTCCTCGCCGAGGCGGGAGATGTCGCGGCCGCCGGCGACGACCTCGCCCTCGGTGGCGGGCTCGATCCCGCCGATCAGGTTGAGCAGGGTCGTCTTGCCGGACCCGGACGGGCCGAGCAGCACGGCGAACTCGCCCTGCTTCACCTCCAAGTCCGCCTCGCGCAGCGCGTGGACGGCGGCGTGGCCCGTCCCGTAGGTCTTGCCGGCGCCGCGCAGCAGGACCGCCGGCGGGGCGTCGGCCCGCGCGGTCCCGGCCGCGCCGGCGGGTGCCGGCTCACTGGCGTGTCGCGTCATCCTCGTCTCCTCCGTCTTCGTCGGCGCGCCCGGCCGTGCGATGGGGCGCGGGGCCGGGCGCAGGCCCGGGCGCGGGGCCCGGCGCGGTGCCGGGGGCGCGCAGCAGGGCCAGCAGCCCGGCCGCCGCGTCGCCGGCCTCGGTCTCGGGGTCGATCAGCACGTGCATGAGCAGCCCGTCCAGCAGGGCCGCGATCACCACGGCGAGGCCGCGCGGATCGGCGTCGGCGCGCAGCGTCCCGGCCGCCTGGTTCTCGGCGAGCCGGGCGGCGAGCAGGTCCCGGAACATCCGGATCTGCCGCTCGGTCTCGGCGCGCAGCTCCGCGTCGCGGATCCCGTGCAGCATCGCCTCGACCATCACCCGCTGCCCGGCGGTGCCGGGGCCGCGCGCCACCAGCTCGCGGACCGCGTCGGCGACCCCGGCGAGGGCGTCCCCGGCGCGCAGGATCGCCTCGACCGGGCCCTCCAGCTCCTTCTCGACCGCGTGCATGACCGCGGCCCGCCGCAGGGCGTCCACGGACCCGAAGTAGTAGTGCACGAGCGCGTTGTTGGCCTGCGCCCGGTCGGCCACGACCCGCGACGTCACCGCGGCCCAGCCGCCCTCGGCCATCACCGCGACGGCCGCCTCCAGCAGCCGGATCCGGGTCGGCACCTCGCCGTCCGCCATCGCTCCCCCGCTTCTTGGTCACTCGCTTTAAGCAACTGCCCAACACAGTAGACCCGAATCGTTGCACCCTGCAACAGTCCAGCTCGGGGGCATGAAAAGGCCGCCGGCCTCCCGCGCCCGGTGGGGCGGGAGGCCGGCGGCCGAGATCGGCGGCGCGGGCCGCGGTCAGGCGTCGCGGCGCTTGAGCAGGTACGCGGCGACGGCGAGGAGCGCGGCCGTCCACAGGGCGAAGACGCCGTACCCCTGCCAGGGCGACAGGATGTCGTCGGGGCCCTGGTGGGCCTTGGCGATCAGCGCGCCCGCCTCCGACGGCAGGTAGGCGTGGATGTGGTCGCCGACGCTGCCGGGCAGCAGCATCGCCAGCGGCGCCAGCACCAGCACGAACCCGATGACGCCGGTGATGCCGCCGGCGGTGTGCCGCACGATCGCGCCGACGGCGAGCGCGAACAGCCCGAGCATCGCCAGGTACAGGCCGCCGCCGATGACGGCGCGCAGCACGCCGTCGTCGCCGAGGGAGACCTCGATCTTGTCGCCGCTGATCGCCGAGCCGATGAAGAACGACCCGAACGACACCGCGACGCCGAGGACGAGCACGACGGCCGCGAACACGGTCGCCTTGGCCCACAGCATCGGCAGCCGCCGCGGCACCGCGAGCAGGCTGGCGCGGATCATGCCGGTGGAGTACTCGGAGGCGACCACCAGCACGCCGAGCACGCAGATCGCCAGCTGGCTGAGGAAGAAGCCGCTGCCGAGGATGAAGCTGACCGGGTCGGCGGCGATCTGCGCCTGGTCGGTCGGGCTCGCGTTGTCCCACTGGGCGATGGTGAGGCCGACGAGCAGCGCGGTGAACCCGAGGTCGAGGACGACCAGCAGGATCAGCGACCACAGCGTGGACCGGACGGTGCGGATCTTCGTCCACTCGGCGACCAGCAGCCGCCCGAAGCCGGGCTTGGCGAACTCGTCCGGACCGGCCTGGGGCGCGGCGGCGGTGGCGGTGGCGGGCGGGGTCATCGCGGCTCTCCCTCTGCGCTCGGGACGGCTCCGGGGGCGGCTCCCGGCACGGCACCGGGCACGGCACCGGGCACGCCCCCGGGCACGCCTCCGGCGCCCGGGATTGCTCCGGGGGCGCCCTCGCCGGCGCCGTACTCGACGCTGTCGCGGGTCAGTTCCATGAACGCCGCCTCCAGGGAGCCCCGGGTCGGGGTCAGCTCGTGCAGGACGATCCCCTCGGCGGCGGCGAGCTCGCCCACGCGGGGCGCCTCCATGTGGGTGACGGTGAGCAGGCCCTCGCCGCCCGGCTCGGCCTTGCCGCCCTCGGCGGAGACGACGCCGGCGAGGCGCTCGGCGTCGGGGCTGCGCACGACCACCGCCTTCTGGGTGCTGCGCTCGATGAACTCCTCGGTGGAGCAGTCGGCGATCAGCCGGCCGCGGCCGATGACGATGAGGTGCTCGGCGGTGACGGCCATCTCGTTCATGAGGTGGCTGGAGACGAACACGGTCCGGCCCTCGGCGGCGAGCCGCTGCATGAGGGTGCGGATCCACACGATGCCCTCGGGGTCGAGGCCGTTGACGGGCTCGTCCAGGATCAGCACGGACGGGTCGCCGAGCAGCGCGGCGGCGATGCCGAGCCGCTGCCCCATGCCGAGGGAGAACCCGCCGGCGCGCTTGCGGGCGGGCCCGGTGAGCCCGACGAGGTCGATGACCTCGTCGACGCGCTTGCGGCCGATGCCCTGCGTCTGCGCCAGGCACAGCAGGTGGTTGTAGGCGCTGCGGCCGGTGTGCACGGCCCGCGCCTCCAGCAGCGCGCCGACCACGCGCAGCGGCGCGTTCAGGTCGCGGTAGTGGCGGCCGTGGATGCGGGCGTCGCCGCGGTCGGGCCGGTCCAGGCCGAGCAGCAGCCGCATGGTGGTCGACTTGCCCGCCCCGTTAGGGCCGAGGAAGCCGGTGACCCGGCCGGGGACGACCGTGAAGGACAGGTCGTCCACGGCGGTCTTGTCGCCGTAGCGCTTGGTGAGGTTCTCCGCCTCGATCATTCACACGTCCCGGTCGGTTCGGCGGCGTTTTCCGTGATCACGGTCACACTAGCGCGTCCGGCGCGGCGCGCGGATCCTCCGGAGTGCGGAGCCGCCTCCGACCTTCGGAGGGGGTGCCGGCCTGCGGGTCCCGCGCCGCCGGCCTTATTGACCGTTCGTCAATAGGTGCGGGAGGATGGCGGCCACGCTCCGACCGCTCGGGAGGCACGCTTGCCCGCCACACCCCCGATCCCCGCGCCCGACCTGCCGGCCGAGCGGCTCGCCGACCGCGACGTGCTGCGCGCGCTGGCCGCCGAGCCCCTCGTCGGCCTCGCCGCCGGCCGGGCCCTGCTCATGCAGCTCGCCCACCCCGCCGTGGCCCGCGGCGTCGCCGAGCACAGCGACTTCGCCGACCGGCCCCTCGCCCGGCTGTTCGGCACCCTGGACTTCCTGCTCGTCACCACCTTCGGCACGCCCGACCAGGTCGGCCGGATCGCCGCGAAGGTCCGCGGCATCCACGGCGCCGTCCGCGGCGAGGGCTACTCCGGCAACGACCCCGGCCTGCAGCTGTGGGTCAACGCCACCCTCATCGACTCGGCCCTGTACGTCCACGAGACCCTCATGCGGCCCCGCGACGACGGCCTGCCCGAGGACTACTACCGGCAGGCCCGCGTCGTCGCCGAGGTCCTCGGCTGCCCGCTGGACGCCCAGCCCGCCGACCTGGCCGAATTCCGCGCCTACATGGCCGAGACGCTCGCCGCGCTGGAGGTCACCGACACCGCCCGCGAGGTCGCCGACGCCGTCCTGCGGCCCCGCAAACTGCGCGTCCTGTTCCCCGCCCTCGCGGTGTTCCGGCTCATCACCGCGGCGATGCTGCCCGAACCGCTGCGCGACCAGTACGGGCTGCCGTGGACGCCGGGCCGGCGCCGCGCCGCCGCGCTGCTGCTCGGCACCGCCTCCACCGTGCACCGCATCACGCCGGGCGTGCTGCGGCGCCCGCCGCGGCCGCTCCTGGTCCGCCTCGCCACCCACCGCGTGAACCGCACCCTGTCCGCGCGCCGCGCCCGCCGCCGCGACGGCCGCCCCTAGCCCCGGGGCCGGGGCTAGGCCACGGAGGAGTACGCCACGACGCCGCGGCGCATCGCGTCCATCGCCCGCCGCGCGGTCTTGCGCAGGTGGCTGTTCTCCGGCGCCGCGTCGACGATCTGGCCGAGCAGGTCCAGCAGCTGCTTGACCGCGCGGACGAAGTCGCCCGCGGTCAGGTCGCTCTCCAGCAGCACCTCGTCCAGGTCGTCGCCCTTCGCCCACCGGTACGCCGTCCACGCGAACCCCAGGTCGGGCTCCCGCAGGAACGACACCCGGTTGTCGCGTTCGACCGCGTCCAGCTCCCCCCACAGCCGCACCATCGCGGCCAGGGCGTCCTGCGCGGCACCGCCCGGCGTCCGCGGCGGCGTCGCGTCGTCGGGCTGCCGCGACTCGTACACCAGCGCCGACACGCACGCGGCCAGCTCGGCGTGGCCGAGCTTGTCCCACAGCCCCTCGCGCAGGCTCTCGGCCGTCAGCAGGTCCAGCTCGTTGTAGATCCGGCCGAGGCGGCGGCCCGCCTCGGTCACCGCGTCGCCGTCGAGGTACCCGAGCTGCTGCAGCACCGCGCACACCCGGTCGAACGTCCGCGCGATCACCTGCGAGCGGCCCTCCACCCGGCGCCGCAGCTGCTCGGTCTCCCGGTCCAGCCGGTGGTACCGCTCCGCCCAGCGGGCGTGGTCCTCGCGCTGGTCGCAGCCGTGCACGGGATGGCGGCGCAGCTCCGCGCGCAGCCGCGTCACCTCGGCGTCCTCGGCCGCGGCCGAGTCCCCCCGCGACCGCTTGCGCTCCCGCACGTCGTCGGGCACCCGGTTGCGCAGCGTCGACGCCAGGTCGCGGCGGTCCTGCGGGTTGCGGGGACTGAACGACTTCGGCACCCGGATCCGGTCGACGGGCTCCACCGCGCGCGGGAAGTCCTGCACCGACAGCCGCTGCACCGACCGGTTCACCGTCAGCACCAGCGGCGCCGGGCCGTCCGAGCGGCGCCCCACCCCCGGGTCCAGCACGACGGCGAGGCCCGACCGCCGCCCCGACGGCACCAGGATCACATCGCCCGGCCGCAGCCGCTCCAGCGACTTCGCCGCCTCCGCGCGCCGCGCCGACGACCGCTCCCGCGACAGCTCCGCCTCCCGGTCCGACAGCCGCCGCCGCATCGCCGCGTACTCCATGAAGTCGCCCAGATGGCACTGCGCGGCCTCCGCGTACCCCTGCAGCGCCTCCTCGTTCTTGCGGACCTGCCGGGCCAGCCCGACCACCGCCCGGTCGGCCTGGAACTGCGCGAACGACTCCTCCAGCAGCGTCCGGGCCCGCTCGATCCCGACGGCGCCGACCAGGTTCACCGCCATGTTGTAGGACGGCCGGAAACTGGAGTTCAGCGGGTAGGTGCGGGTGCCCGCGAGCCCCGCCACCGACGCCGGCTCCACGTTCGGGCCCCACACCACCACGGCGTGGCCCTCCACGTCGATGCCGCGCCGCCCCGCCCGGCCCGTCAGCTGCGTGTACTCGCCGGGCGTCAGGTCGACGTGCGCCTCCCCGTTCCACTTGTCGAGCTTCTCGATCACCACGGTGCGGGCCGGCATGTTGATGCCGAGCGCCAGCGTCTCCGTCGCGAACACCGCTTTGATCAGCCCGCGGGTGAACAGCTCCTCGACGATCTCCTTGAACGTCGGCAGCATCCCGGCGTGGTGCGCGGCGACACCGCGCTCCAGCGCGTCCAGGAAGTCGCCGAACCCGAGGATCCGCAGGTCCTCCGGCGCGATGTCGGCGGTGCGCAGCTCGGCGTGCGCGCGGATCTCCTCCGCCTCCTCCTTGGAGGTCAGCCGGATCCCCGCGTGCAGGCACTGCAGCACCGCCGCGTCGCAGCCGGCCCGGGAGAAGATGAACGTGATCGCCGGGAGCAGCCCGGCGCGCTCCAGCCGCTCGATCACGTCCGGCCGGTGCGGCGGCCGGAACCGCTGCGGCCGCGGCGCCCGCCGCCGGCCCGTCCGCCGCCCCTGGTTGACCTTCGCGCGGCGGACCTCCTCCACCGCCATCCGCGTCAGCTGCGGGTTCAGCCGGGCCTGCCGGTCCTTGCCCTTGCCGGTGTCGGCGAACAGGTCGTACAGGCGGGAGCCGACGAGCATGTGCTGGAACAGCGGGACGGGGCGGTGCTCGTCCACGATCACGGCGGTGTCGCCGCGGACCTCGTGCAGCCACTCGCCGAACTCCTCGGCGTTGGACACCGTCGCCGACAGCGCCACGATCCGCACCGAGTCCGGGACGTGGATGATCACCTCTTCCCAGACGGCGCCGCGGAACCGGTCGGCGAGGTAGTGCACCTCGTCCATCACCACGAACGCCAGCCCCGCCAGGGTCTGCGACCCCGCGTACAGCATGTTCCGCAGCACCTCGGTCGTCATCACGACGATCGGCGCCTCGCCGTTCACGCTGTTGTCACCCGTCAGCAGCCCCACCTTCTCGGGCCCGTACCGGCGGACGAGATCGGCGTACTTCTGGTTCGACAGCGCCTTGATCGGCGTGGTGTAGAAGCACTTGGTGCCGCCGGTCAGCGCCAGGTGGACGGCGAACTCCCCCACCACGGTCTTCCCGGATCCGGTGGGCGCGGCGACCAGGACGCCGCTGCCGTCCTCCAGCGCCTGGCACGCCTCCAGCTGGAACGGGTCCAGCTCGAAGTCGTACAGGGTGCGGAAGTCCAGCAGGGCCGGGCCGTGCCCCGCGGTGCGCCTGCGGTAGGCCGCGTAGCGCTGGGCCGGGGACTGCTCGGCCGACGTCGTGTCGGGGGTGGTCATACTTCGAGCCTACGGTTTCGACCGGCCCGATACCCAATCAGCGGGCCCGCTCGCCCTTCTCCAGCTCGGCGTCGATCGCCTCCAGGTCCAGCGGGGACGCCTCGTCGTCGGACAGGCCCGCGTACGGATCGGCGCGGTTGGCGCGGCGGCGGTCGTTGAGGAACGCCAGCAGCGCGGCGATCTCGAACAGCAGCACCGTCGGCAGCGCCAGCGCCAGCATCGTGAACGGGTCCGCGCTCGGCGTCGCGACCGCCGCGAACACGAAGATCCCGAACAGGATCATCCGCTGCGACCGGCGGATCCGCGACGAGCTCAGCACCCCGGCCAGGTTCAGCACCACCACGAACAGCGGGAGCTCGAACGTCAGCCCGAACACCAGCAGCATCGTCAGCACGTAGCCGAGATAGCTGTCGACCGTGATCAGGGGTTTGACGTCGTCGGCGACGAACCCCAGGAAGATCGCCAGGCCCTTGTCGACCGTCAGGTACGCCAGGCCGGTGCCGACGAAGAACAGCGGGACCGCCGCGCCCAGGAACACGTACGTCCAGCGCCGCTCGCGCTGGTACAGCCCCGGCGCGATGAACGCCCACAGCTGGTACAGCCACACCGGCGCGGAGATCACCGCGCCGATGATGCAGGAGATCTTCAGCTTCAGGAAGAACGAGGAGAAGATCCCGTTGACGAACAGGGAGCACTGGTCCTTGTCGACCACGTGGGACTGCGGCAGCGAGCAGTACGGCTGCTTCAGGAAGTCCCAGACCGGGTCGAACAGCAGCCAGCCGGCGATCGCGCCGACCACGAAGGCCAGGATCGCCTTGATCAACCGGTTGCGCAGCTCACGGAGGTGGTCCATGAGCGGCATGCGGCCGTCGGGGGCGGCGTCGCGCCTGTTCAGCTTCATCGCGGGCATTCAGGCTCGGGGGCGGCGGGGCGGGATCGTCGCGGCGGGCCGTCAGCCCTGGCGGAGCCGGTCGGGGTCCGACACCGGCACACCCTGGATCGGCTCACCGGAACCGAGCGCACCGCGCGGGCGCCCGCCCTCGGCCGCGGCGGCCTCGCGCTCCAGCCGGGCCGCCTCCTCCCGCAGCCGCGCCGCGCGCTCGCGCGCGTCCGCCTCACCCTGCGGCTGCGCCGGGGACTGCGCCGCCGCCTGCGCCGGCTGCGCGGCCTGGTCGGCGGGCGCGTCGTCGTCCTCGCGCAGCCCCTTGGTCTCCGCCTTCAGGATCCGCGCGGACTTGCCCAGCGACCTCGCCAGCTGCGGCAGCTTCGCCGAACCGAAGATCAGCACGACGACCAGCAGAATGATGATCAGTTCGGGAGTCCCGATGTTCGGCATGGCAATCCTCTTCAGCAGACGGCACTCACGCAGATCGTACGCCCTCGCCGGACGTTTGTGACGACCGGGATTCGTCGAGGCGGGAGAGTTCATCGCGCAGCGCCGACTGTTTCGGCTCCAGCCGCCGCCTGGTGCGTTCCAGTTCACGACCGAAACGCCGCACGCCCAGCCACACCTTGAAGGCGCACCAGGCGAGCACGGCCAGCCCGGCGAAGCCCAGCGACACCGACACCGCGACCCACATCACCCGGCGAGGCTACCGGATCGCTACGCCAGCCCGTACCGGGACAGCGCCCGCGCCGCGTCCTCCCGCACCCCGGCCGCGACGGCCTCGGGCGCCACCACCCGGCCCTGGTCGCCGAGCCGCAGCGCCAGCCCCCGCACCCACCGCGCGTCCGGGGACCGCAGCACGACCCGCAGCCGCCCCTCCCCGAGCTCCTCCACGCTCTCGCACGGGTAGTAGTCCGCCACCCACCGGCCCCGCGGCGTCAGCTCCAGCATCACCGCCGCGTCCTGCGGCGACGGCCGGAACAGCCCCGCGTCCACGTCGATCGGCTCCGCCTCGTCCGGCACCTGCGCCGGCACCTCCAGCACCGCCAGCCCGGCGATCCGGTCCAGCTTGAACAGCCGCACCGCCTCCGCCCGCCGGCACCACCCCTCCAGGTAGGTGTTGCCCTCCACCACCAGCAGCCGCATCGGGTCGACGTCCCGCTCGGTGTTCTCGTCCCGCGCCGGCACGTAGTACGTCAGGTGCACCCGGCGGCGCCGCGCGATCGCGTCCCGCAGCACCCCGACCGCGGTGCGCGCCGGGTCCGCGGTGCCGCCGTAGGCGTCCACCTCCACCGCGACCTTGCTGGACACCGCCGCGGCCTCCCCCGCCGCGCTCTCCAGCTTCGCGATCACCCGGCTCAGCGCGTCCCGGTCGTCCAGGTCCGGGATGCCCGCCAGCATCCGCAGCGCCACCAGCAGCGCCGACGCCTCGTCGGTCTTCAGCCGCAGCGGCCGCGCGATCGACTCCGCCTCCGCCACCGTGATCTCCCCGCCCTCGTAGGACAGGTCGATCGGGCAGTACGGGTCCGGCGCCCGCAGCTCCACGCACCACAGCAGGTTCAGGTCGTCGATCAGCTGCTTCTCGGTCACCCCGAACGCCGCCGCCGCCTCGCCGAGCAGCACCGAGTCCCGGTTCACCACGTACGGCACCAGGGCCAGCAGCCGCCCCAGCCGGTCGGTCGACGTCGTCGCCGCCGCCTTCCCGCTCATCGAACCTCCCCCTCCGGCGCCGGCCAGCCGCCCGCGCCCGCCAGCACCGACTTCAGATGCTGGATCACCGCCTCCCGCAGGTCGGGCGGGTCCAGCACCACCACGTCGTCGGCGAACCGCGCCAGGTACGGCGCGAACCGGTCCACGTCACGGAACGTCAGCACCGCCTCGTCCCAGTCGCCGTCCCACGCCGCGTCCTCCACCGGGCGCACGTCCCGGGCCCACCGCCGCGGGCCCTGCGCCGCGCCCCGCCGCAGCCGCACCACCGCCGGCCGCGGCTCGCTCACCGGGTCGCCCCAGTCGAACGCGATGCGCCGCACGTCCACCCCGTCCGGGACGGTCACCGACCCCGCCGCGCCGTCCGCCGCGACCTCGCCCACGATGCGGCTCAGCCGGAACACCCGCTGCTCGTCGCGGTCGCGGTCGAACCCCACCACGTACCAGCGGCCCCGGCGGCTCACCACCCCCCACGGCTCCAGGTGCCGCCGCACCACCGACGTCCGCCCGATGCCCTGGTAGTCGAACGCCACCGGCCGGCCGTCCCGCACCGCCTCCCACAGCGCCGCGAACGACGGCTCGTGGGTGTTCACCCGCGGCTCGATCCCCACCGCGGGCGCCGCGTCGGTCTCCACCCCCGCCGCGCGCAGCTTCAGCAGCGCCCCCGACGCCGCCTCCGCCATGCTCGCCCGCTGCCACACCCGCGCCGCGAGGCCCAGCACCGCCGCCTCGTCCGGCGTCAGATGGATGTCGGGCAGCTCGTAGGCCTGCGGCGGGATCCGGTACCCGATCTCCTCACCGCCGCCGCCCTGCAGGTCGCTGCCCACCTCGAGGGGGACGCCGAGCTCGCGGAGCTCCTCCTTGTCCCGCTCGAACATGCGCTTGAACGCCTCATCGGAGTCCGGGTAGCCGGGCACGGCCCGGCGGATCTGCTCGGCCGTCAGATAGCGCCGGGTCGCGAGCAGGCAGACCACCAGATTCAGCAAGCGCTCGGTCTTGCGCCGCGACACTCCGCCACCACCTCGTTCCCTCCGTGTCCCCGCGTGGCCCCGCCCCCGCCGGGTGGACCGATCGCCCCCGCGAGCCGTCGTGCAGGACGCTACCGTTTCCCGGTGTGATCCGATGGCGCAAAGGCACAGTCGAGGACATCCGCCGCGAATGGCCGGGGGCGGTCGAGCTGACCGTCTCAATCGGGGGCGACGGCACGCACCGCGCCCTGGCCTATCCCGCCCTGGTGGGCCGGCCCGAACCGGGCGATACCGTCCTGCTCAACACTACGGCCTTGGCGATGGGCCTCGGCACCGGCGGCTACGCCATGGTCGTCGCGGTCCCCGACCGGCTCCCGCCCGACCCCGCCGGCCCCGGCCACCTGGTCAAGGCCCGCTACACCCCGCTCCAGGCCACCGTCCTCGGCGCCGACGAGCAGGACTCCCCCCACCACGACCTGCTCCGCGACGCCGACTCCGTCGGCGGCATGCCCGTCATCGTCGCCGACCTGCACTCGGCGCTGCCGCCGATCCTTGCCGCGCTGCTGGCCGCCCGGCCCGCCACCCGCGTCGTGTACGTCATGCCGGACGGCGGCGCGCTGCCGGCCTGGTTCTCCATGTCCATCGCCCGGCTCAAGGACGCCGGGGCCCTGGCCGCAACCGTCACCGCCGGGCAGGCGTTCGGCGGCGACCTCGAAGCCGTCACCGTCCACACCGGGCTCCTCGCCGCGCGGCTCGTCCTGGACGCCGAGGTCGCCGTCCTCGCCCAGGGCCCCGGCAACCTCGGCACCGGGACCAAGTGGGGGTTCTCCGGCGTCTCCGCCGGCGAGGCCGTCAACGCGGCGTCCGTCCTCGGCGGCCGGCCCGTCGGCTCACTGCGCGTCAGCGAGGGCGACAAGCGCGAACGCCACATCGGCGTCTCCCACCACTCCCTCACCGCCTACGGCCGCGTCGCCCTCGCCGCCGCCGACATCCCCGTCCCCGAACTCGGCGGCGCCTTCGGCGCCCGCGTCGCCGCCGAGGCCGCCCCGCTCGGCGACCGGCACCGGCTCGTCCCCGTCCCCGTCGACGGCCTCCACGAGACCCTCAGCGCCGCCGAGAAGGACTGGGGCGTCCGGCTGTCCACCATGGGCCGACGGCTCGACGAGGACCTCCCCTACTTCCTCACGGCGGCCGCCGCCGGCCGCCACACCGCCGCCCTGCTCGGCTAGGAGACCCCGGCGGCCCCCGCCGCCGCGGTCTCCTCCGCGGCGGCGGCCTCGGCGGCGGTGTAGGACGCGTTGAACGTGAACGCGCGCGGGGACGGGCCGTGGGCGCGCAGCAGCGCGAGGCGCTCCAAGCCCTCTTCCACGGTCGGGATCTTGCCCGCCGGGATCCACCACATGACGAGATGCGCCTCCAGGTGCCGCCGGAACCACTCCCGGCGCCGCCGCAGCGTCTCCAGGTGCGCGCTGCGGTACACGAAGTCCCACAACTCCTCGGCCGACTCCCACACCGAGTAGTTGACGATCACATCGGCGCCGGCGGGGCGCATCCCGGTCGCGTCCGCCTCCCCCTCCTCCACCAGGCGCCACACGAAGCCCGGCGCGGCGTCGGCGAGCGCGTTCACCGGGTCGAGCAGCGCGACGAAGTCGGCCATGCCCGGCGCGTCGAGGGGCTCCAGGAGGGTGGCGACGTTGAACTCGGCGAGATGGTACGCGGCGTCATCGGTCATGATCCCCACCTCACCACGGCGCGCGTTTCTATGTCAACGCTCATTGTTTTTAGAAGGCGGCTCCGGCTGCGGGACATCGGCCGCCACACAGCACCAGCCCGGCCGCGGATCCATCCGCACCCGCACCTCGGAACCCTCCACCAGCCCCTCCAGCAGCGCCAGGTTCATCCCGCACACCAGCGGCGGGAATACCTCCGCCACCGCGTGGAACGGGCAGTTGCGCATCCGCAGCACCGCCCCGCCCTCGTCCGCCACCGGCTCATAGCCCCGCTCCGCCAGCACCCCCGCCAGCCCCTCGACGCCACCGCCCCACGCGCCCCGCAGCGCCCGACCCCGGCGCCGCGCCGCGTCCTGCACCTCCATGTCCAGGCCCGCCGACTCCGCCGCCTCCGCCAGCACCCCCGCGGCCGTCCCGTAGTCACGCGGCGGCACCGACACGCCCCGCTCCACCGCCGACCGCCGGTACACCTTCGCCGGACGCCCCGCACCCGGCCCCGACCGGCCCGTCAACCGCCTGCTGCCCGCCTCCAGCAGCCCCGCGTCCACCAGCTTGTCCAGATGGAACGCCGCCAGCGTCCGCGCGACGCCCGCCGCCTCCGCCGCCTCGTTGCGCCCCACCTCGCGCCCCTGCGCGGCCACGAACTCGTACAGCCGCCGCCGCACCGGATCCTGCAGCAGCGCGATCGCCTCGATGTCCTCCACCCCGCCATACTAAGAACAACGACGACTTCGCTTAGAAGCGCCGCGACGGCCCGCCGCCGGCGGCGGGCCAGCGTGGAGGGAGTCAGTGCGCGGCGCGGGTCAGTGCGCGGTGCGGGTCAGTGCGCGCCCAGGAGGTCCACCACGAACACCAGCGTGTCCGAGCCCTTGATCCCGAACTGCGCCAGGCCCTTCGCCCCGTACCCCAGCGACGGCGGCACCACCAGCAGCACCCGGCTGCCCACCCGCTGCCCCACCAGGCCCTGGTCCCAGCCCTTCATCACCTGACCGGTCCCGATCACCGCCGCCGACGGATGCCCCGACGACCACGACGAATCGAACACCCGCCCGTCCCGCCAGAAATACCCGCCGTACTGCAGCACCATCAGCTGCCCCTTGCGCACCGCCGGGCCGTCACCCCGCACCAGCGTCCGCACCTGCAGCCTCTTCGGCGCCGCCACCCGCGGCATCGTCACCACCGGCGCCTGCCCCGCCGGCGCCTCCGCCACCTTCGGCAGCCCCGGCTCGCTCAGCGGCGCCTGCTTCGCCCCGCGCGGCCCCGCCGACTTCGGATACACCGCCCGCACGTCCAAGACGTACACCAGCGTGTCGTCCGCCCCCACCTGGTGCTTCGGGTCCCCGTCCGCGCCGAAACCGTCCTCCGGCGGGATCCGCGCCACCACCCGCGACCCCGCCCGCGCCCCCACGAACGCCTTCGTCAGCCCCGGCACCAGCCGGCCCGTCGGAAACGCCCCCGGCTGCCCCTTCGCGTAACTGCTCGCCAGCAGCTTCCGCCCGTCCTTGCTCCACCGGTAGCCCACATAATCGGCCACCACCAGATCACCCTTGCGGGCCGCGGCGCCCTTCCCGTCCACCAGCGTCTCCACCGCGAACTTCTCGCCCGGCGCGCCCTTCGGGAACTTCACCTCCGGCAGCTTCCCGACATCGCCCCGCACCGTCACACCCACACCGTCGCCGCCCCACCAGCACCCCGCCGACAGCGCCAACGGCGCGGCGAGCACGACGACCACGGACAGCACACGGGAACGGCGGAGCATACGGGGGTCCTCCGAGGGGCGACGAACCGCTACTGCGCGCTCACCCTACCGCCCTGGTGACCCGCCGGTAGCCCCCGGCGCGCGTGTCGCGCCGGAGGCCGCCGCGCCGCCGCTACATCCCCGCGATCAGCTTGTCCACCCGCTCGTCCACCGACCGGAACGGGTCCTTGCACAGCACCGTCCGCTGCGCCTGGTCGTTAAGCTTCAGATGCACCCAGTCCACCGTGAAGTCGCGCCGCTTCTCCTGCGCCTTCCGGATGAACTCGCCCCGCAGCCGCGCCCGCGTCGTCTGCGGCGGAACCGACTTCGCCTCGAAGATGTCCAGATCACGGGTCACCCGGTCCACCGAGCCCCGCTTCTCCAGCAGGTAGTACAGGCCCCGGTCACGATGCACATCGTGGTACGTCAGATCCAGCTGCGCCACCCGCGGCGACGACAGCGGCAGATCGTACTTGCGGCGGTACCGCTCGATCAGCTTGTACTTCGTCACCCAGTCGATCTCCCGCGCCACCAGGTCCAGATCCCCGGTCTCCACCGCCCGCAGCGTCCGCTCCCACAGCTCCAGCACCCGCTTCGCCGTCGCGTCGCCGCCGCGCGCGTCCACGAAGTCCCGCGCCTTGCCGAAGTACTCCTTCTGGATCTCCAGCGAACTCGCCTCCCGGCCGTTCGCCAGCCGCACCTTCCGCCGGCCCGTCATGTCATGGCTCACCTCGCGGATCGCCCGGATCGGGTTCTCCAGCGTCAGGTCGCGCATCACCACGCCCGCCTCGATCATCCGCAGCACCAGGTCGGTCGCCCCGACCTTCAGCAGCATCGTCGTCTCGCTCATGTTCGAGTCGCCGACGATCACGTGCAGCCGCCGGAACCGCTCCGCGTCCGCGTGCGGCTCGTCCCGCGTGTTGATGATCGGACGCGACCGCGTCGTCGCCGACGACACGCCCTCCCAGATGTGCTCCGCCCGCTGCGACACGCAGTACACCGCGCCGCGCGGCGTCTGCAGCACCTTCCCGGCACCGCAGATGATCTGCCGCGTCACCAGGTACGGGATCAGGACGTCCGCCAGCCGGCCGAACTCCCCGTGCCGGCCCACCAGATAGTTCTCATGGCAGCCGTACGAATTGCCCGCCGAATCCGTGTTGTTCTTGAACAGGTAGATGTCGCCGGCGATGCCCTCCTCGCGGAGCCGCCGCTCGGCGTCCACCAGCAGACCCTCCAGGATCCGCTCACCCGCCTTGTCATGCGTCACCAGATCCACGACCGAATCGCACTCCGGCGTCGCGTACTCCGGATGACTTCCCACGTCCAGGTACAGCCGCGCCCCATTGCGCAGGAACACATTGCTGCTACGACCCCACGACACCACCCTCCGGAACAGATAGCGCGCCACCTCGTCCGGCGACAGCCGCCGCTGCCCCCGGAAGGTACAAGTGACGCCGTACTCGTTCTCAAGCCCGAAGATGCGCCTGTCCACACCAAGACCCTATGCGGCCAGGCCCCCACTTGGCAGTCTCTCGACCCCACCGTTTCCCGCGGCGCCGCCCCGCCGTACCCTCGGCACGGCAAAGCCCGCCGCGGCGACGCGGACACGACCGCACCGCCACGACGGGCCCCAGCCACGCAGCCCCCGCCCGCCCCCACCGGGACGGCGCGCAGGACCGCGCGGCCTCAGTCCTCGTCCGCCCCCGACGCCGGAGACGACCCCGCGGAACCGCCCGGCTCGGCATCGCCCGACGCGGCCCCCGCCCCGCCGGACCCCTCCGCCGCCGACAGCAGATCCGCGATCCGCGCCGCCGTCAGCCGCTTGAACAGCCGGTGCTCCCGGTTCCGGTCCAGCACCGCGACCTCCAGCGACGTCGCCTCCAGATGCCGGTCCGAATCCTGCGCCTCCAGCGCCCGCACCGCCGTCCGCAGCGCCTCCACCAGCGACGAGCCCTCGCGGTAGCCGTCCTTCAGCGACTGCGCCACCGCGTCCGCCTGCCCGCCCATCGCCACATAGCCGTGCTCGTCCGCCACCGAACCGTCGAACGTCAACCGGTAGATCTGGTCGGTCTCCGCGTCCTCGCCCACCTCCGCGACGACCAGCTCCACCTCGTACGGCTTGTTCGTCTCCGTGAAGATCGTCCCCAGCGACTGCGCGTACACGTTCGCAAGCCCCCGCGCCGTCACGTCCCGGCGGTCGTACTGGTACCCGTTGATGTCGGCGTACCGCACCCCGCCCAGCCGCAGGTTCTCGAACTCGTTGTACTTCCCCACCGCCGCGAACGCGATCCGGTCGTAAATCTCACTGATCTTGTGCAGCGCCCGCGACGGGTTGTCCGCCACGAACAGGATGCCGTCGTCGTACTGCAGCACCACGACACTGCGGCCACGCGCGATACCTTTGCGCGCATAGTCCGCCTTGTCCTTCATCTGCTGTTCGGGCGACACGTAGAACGGCATGGACACCGGTCAGGATCCCTTCTATCGCAGCGGGGCGGTCGGACCGCCCGGCGAGTCGTAACGTCCGTCGACGACGGCCTGCGCCAGCGCGCCCACCTCGTCCTCGCCCAGCCGGCGATACCCGTCCGACGTCACCGACGCCACCACCGGGAAGATCCGGCGCGTCAGATCGGGCCCGCCCGTCGCCGAGTCGTCATCCGCCGCGTCGTACAGCGACTGCACGCACACCAGCGCCGCGTCCTCCGCCGACAGGTCGCCCCGGTACAGCTTCTTCAGCGCGCCGCGCGCGAACACCGACCCCGAGCCGATCGAGTGGAAGTCCCGCTCCTCGTACCGGCCCCCCGCCGGGTCGTAGGAGAAGATCCGGCCCTCGTCCCGCTCCTCGTCATAGCCCGCGAACAGCGGCACCACCGCCAGGCCCTGCATCGCCATCGCCAGGTTCTGCCGCACCATCGTCGCCAGCCGGTTCGCCTTGCCCTCCACCGACAGCGTCCGGCCCTCGCGCTTCTCGTAGTGCTCCAGCTCCACCTGGAACAGCCGCACCATCTCGATCCCGATGCCGGCCGTCCCGGCGATCGCGATCGCGGAGAACTCGTCCGCCCGGAACACCTTCTCGATGTCGCGCTGCGCGATGACGTTGCCCGCGGTCGCCCGCCGGTCCCCCGCCATCACCACCCCGCCGGGGAAGCTCACCGCGACGATCGTCGTCCCGTGCGGGATCTCGTCCCCCGCCCGCGACGCCGGCGGCGTCCGCCCACCGGGCAGCGACTGCGGGGAGTACGCCCCCAGGAACTCGGTGAACGACGACGTATCCGGGTTCGCGAACAACCCGGGCAGACGCCCGATATGCGAATCGTGGGACGCCACGCGACTCCCTTCCCTCCACCATGGCACCGGCGCTGGACAACCCCACCGGCACGGACGTCTACGACCCTACTGTTCAAGGTCGCCCGCGCGCATGCCACGTGATCCCCACCCGCCTAAGCCCACGGCGAACCCTCGCAGCGCGACAACCGCCCGGGACGTCACCCCGCGCGCTCCTCGACCATGGACGCATAGGAGTCCATGATCCGTTCCAGGCACCGGGACAGCCATGTCGGCCCCTCATGGTCGTCGTCGACCGCCCACACCGACCGGCGATGACGACCGTCCGCCTCCCGGTAGGACTCCCAGCCCCCTGCCGCCACCGTGCTCGGGTCGACGTCGGGCACCGTGAACGACAGACGTCCCCTCCCGCCCGGCGCGGGGACCGTTCTGACCAGTTCGCCGAGCAGGTAGTCCGCCGCACGCCTCAGCGAAACCGGGTCGTCCCCGAGCTGGCCCATACCCGTGTTGCAGCCGCCGCACGCCATCCCGCGCACGGCACCCGTCACATGATCGTGGTCCACGTGCTCGGCGGGGACGTCCCAGCAGATCGCGCACATGCCGCCCTGGACGGAGAGAAGCCATGCCGCGTCCCCGTCATTGATTCCGTACCTGCGGCGCAGGTGGTTCTGTCGGGGCGTGGTGTTGGGCGTCGTCCTCGCCCCCCAGTGGGCGAAGCCGTCGTTGCGGCGAGCGCGATCGTCGATGACCGGCGAGCCGAGTTCGGCATGCATGCGGCTCGCGTGCGGGCCGCGGAGCTCCAGGTAGTCCGCGGCATCGCCCAGCAGGCGCGGGTCGTCGCGGAACTGGCCGAGCGCACCGTTGCACTTGAAGCAGAGAACTCCGCGGACCACACCTGTGAGGTGGCTGTGATCTACGTGCTCTGGGTTCGCTCGGAGGCAGACGACGCAGATTCCGCCCTGGCGGGCGATCATCTGGTCGACCTCCTGCTCCGTGACGCCGTAGCGGAGTTTGAGCAGGTAGTTGCGCGCGCTGCCGTGCTTGCGGTCTCTGATCTCCGCGACCGCCCTCGCGTGGCACGGGCGGCAGTAGTGGGTCAGACCGGAGGCGGCGGAGCGGTTCCGCCCGAACTCGGCGACCGATTTCACCTCTTCGCACTGCGGGCAGTACTTCATCCCCTCGGGGACATCCGAATGCCGGCGATAGGCCCTCGTTGTCTTGCCCAGCTTCGCCTGTTTCTTTCGATATGAACGGCTGTTGCGCAGACCGAAGCAGACCTTGCAGTAGTAGGCCAGGCCGTCCTTGGAGGACGTGAGCTTCCAGAAGTCGGTCTCGGGCTTCAGTTCGCCGCAGTCACGGCACACTTTCGAACGCATGGGCGAGACTTTAAAGTCTCGCCCATGCGTTCGGGATGGCTTTTAGGTTATGAGGAGATTGTCCTCGGAATCCTGTCCGATCAGTGGGGCTAGTGGATCGGACAAACCGGGATCATTCCCCCCCCTTCTGGATATAGGCACGGACGAAGTCTTCTGCGTTCTCTTCCAATACTTCGTCTATTTCGTCCAGAATTGAGTCCACGTCGTCCGTGAGCTTCTCCTGGCGCTCTTGCACGTCCTCGGTGGTCGTGGCCTCGGTCTCCTCGACCTCTTCCGTGCGCCGGGTGGTCTGCTTCTGACCGCCGGTGTCCTTCGTGGCCATTCCGTACCTCCGCTCTGCCGGTGCCTCCGACCCTAGCCGGGATCTTCGACGGCTAGCGGATCTTGAAACGTCCGTTTCGCCGTCCCGGTTCCCCGCGGGCCGAGGGCATGCTCGGGTTATCGCCGGTCCGCCGGGCAGTGAAACGGGCAAAGCGGTCACGAAACCGAGACCTCACCCGTCCGCGCAGGTCAGCGGGGCGATAGGGCTCGATAGTCACACTATCCAATGGAACGCGCGAGAGCCGGGCGGCGCGCTCTCGCGCCGCCCGGCTCCGGGGCGTCCGGTCAGCTCTGGCCGGTCAGGGTCGCCACCAGGTCGGCGGCGGTACGGCAGCGGTCCAGGAGGCCGCCCACGTGCTGCTTGGTGCCGCGCAGCGGCTCCAGGGTCGGGACGCGCTGGAGCGACTCGCGGCCGGGGACGTCGAAGATGACCGAGTCCCAGGACGCGGCGGCGACGGACTCGGCGTACTGGCGCAGGCAGCGGCCCCGGAAGTAGGCCCTGGTGTCCTCCGGCGGGTCCTCCACGGCGGCCTGGACCTCGGCCTCGGTGATGACCCGGTCGATGCGGCCGCGGTCCACGAGGCGGTTGTAGAGGCCCTTGTCGGGGCGGATGTCGGTGTACTGCAGGTCGACGAGCTGCAGGCGCGGGTGCGACCAGTCGAGGCCGTCGCGGCTGCGGTAGCCCTCGAGCAGGGAGAGCTTGGCGACCCAGTCGAGCTCGCGGGACAGCTGCATGGGGTCGTCGCCCAGGCGGTGCAGGACGGACTCCCAGCGGTCGAGGACGTCCTTGGTCATCTCGTCGACGTCGGCGCCGAAGCGGTCCTCGACGTACTTGCGGGACTGCTCGAGGTACTCCATCTGGAGCTGGACGGCGGTCATCTTGCGGCCGTCGCGGAGGGTGAGCAGGTGCTTGCAGGACGGGTCGTGGGACACGGCGCGGAGCGCGGCGACGGGCATGTCGACGGACAGGTCGACGGTGAGGAAGCCGTCCTCGATCATGGCGAGGACGAGCGAGGTGGTGCCGAGCTTGAGGTAGGTGGACAGCTCGGCCATGTTCGCGTCGCCGATGATGACGTGCAGGCGCCGGTACTTCTCGGGGTCGGCGTGGGGCTCGTCGCGGGTGTTGATGATCGGCCGCTTGAGGGTGGTCTCCAGGCCGACCTCGACCTCGAAGAAGTCGGCGCGCTGGCTGATCTGGAAGCCGTCGCCGCGGCCGTCGACGCCGATGCCGACGCGGCCGGCGCCGCAGACGACCTGGCGGGAGACGAAGAAGGGGGTGAGGTGCCGGACGATGTCGGCGAAGGGGGTCTCGCGGCGCATGAGGTAGTTCTCATGGCAGCCGTAGGAGGCGCCCTTGTTGTCGGTGTTGTTCTTGTAGAGCTGGATGGGGTGGGTGCCGGGGACGAGGGCGGCGCGCTGCGCGGCGTCGGCCATGACGCGCTCGCCGGCCTTGTCCCAGATGACGGCGTCGCGGGGGTTGGTGCACTCGGGTGCGGAGTACTCGGGGTGGGCGTGGTCGACGTAGAGCCGGGCGCCGTTGGTGAGGATGACGTTGGCGAGGCCGAGGTCCTCGTCGGTGAGCTGGGTGGGGTCGGCGACCTCGCGGGCGAGGTCGAAGCCGCGGGCGTCGCGGAGCGGGTTCTCCTCTTCGAAGTCCCAGCGGGCCCTGCGGGCCCGTGCCGCCGAAGCCGCGAGGTAGGCGTTGACGACCTGGGAGGAGGTCACCATCGCGTTGGCCCCTGGCTGTCCCGGTACGGAGATGCCGTACTCGGTCTCGATGCCCATCACCCGCCGAACAGTCATATCGTCGAGCCTATCGGGGCGGCGGGGGTGGAGCCACGGGACGGGGGTGTGGCGGGGGTTGCGGCGTGGCGGCGCGGGGTCCGGCGGCCCCGCGGAACGCGGGCGCGGCGGCCCCCCGTCGGGGGAGCCGCCGCGCGGTTGCCGTCATGGTGCGGGGCGTTACAGGTACTGGCCGGTGTTGGCGACGGTGTCGATGGACCGTCCGGCCTCGGCGCCCTTGGTCCCGGAGACGAGGGTGCGGATGTAGACGATCCGCTCGCCCTTCTTGCCGGAGATGCGGGCCCAGTCGTCGGGGTTGGTGGTGTTGGGCAGGTCCTCGTTCTCGCTGAACTCGTCGACGCAGGCGGCGAGGAGGTGGGTGACGCGCAGGCCCTTCTGGCCGGTGTCGAGGAACTGCTTGATGGCCATCTTCTTGGCGCGGTCGACGATGTTCTGGATCATCGCGCCGGAGTTGAAGTCCTTGAAGTAGAGGACTTCCTTGTCGCCGTTGGCGTAGGTGACCTCCAGGAAGCGGTTCTCCTCGGTCTCGGCGTACATGCGTTCGACGGTCCGCTGGATCATGGCGTCGACGGTGGCCTCGGCGGAGCCGCCGTGCTCCTTGAGGTCGTCGGGGTGGAGCGGGAGTCCGCCGAGGATGTACTTGGAGAAGATGTCCTTGGCGGCCTCGGCGTCGGGCCGCTCGATCTTGATCTTGACGTCGAGCCGGCCGGGGCGCAGGATCGCGGGGTCGATCATGTCCTCGCGGTTGGACGCGCCGATGACGATGACGTTCTCCAGGCCCTCGACACCGTCGATCTCGCTGAGCAGCTGCGGGACGATGGTGTTCTCGACGTCGGAGGAGACTCCGGAGCCGCGGGTGCGGAAGATGGAGTCCATCTCGTCGAAGAAGACGATGACGGGGGTCCCGGCGGACGCCTTCTCGCGGGCCCGCTGGAAGACGAGGCGGATGTGCCGCTCGGTCTCGCCGACGTACTTGTTGAGCAGCTCGGGGCCCTTGATGTTGAGGAAGAAGCTCTTGCCCTCCTGGCCGGTCTTCTCCGCGACCTGTTTGGCCAGGGAGTTGGCGACGGCCTTGGCGATGAGGGTCTTCCCGCAGCCGGGGGGTCCGTAGAGGAGGACGCCCTTGGGCGGGCGGAGCTGGTGCTCCCGGAACAGGTCGGCGTGCAGGTAGGGAAGTTCCACGGCGTCGCGGATCAGTTCGATCTGGGAGCCGAGGCCGCCGATCTCGTTGTAGGAGATGTCGGGGACCTCTTCGAGGACGAGTTCTTCGACCTCGGCCTTGTGGATCTTCTCGTAGGCGTAGCCGGACCTTGATTCGAGCATCAGGGAGTCGCCGGCGCGGAGCGGGACTCCGCGCAGCGGCTCGGCGAGCTTGACGACGCGTTCCTCGTCGGCGTGCGCGATGACGAGGGCGCGTTCGCCGTCGTCGAAGAGCTCCTTGAGCATGACGACTTCGCCCTGCTCTTCGAAGTCGAGGGCTTCGACGATGTTGAGCGCCTCGTTCAGCATGACCTCTTGGCCGCGCTGGAGTTCGTCGATCTCGACGGCGGGGCTGACGTTCACGCGGAGCTTGCGCCCGCCGGTGAAGATGTCGACGGTCCCGTCGTCGCGGGCTTCGAGGAAGACGCCGAATCCGGACGGTGGTTGTGCGAGCCTGTCGACCTCCTCCTTGAGCGCCACGATCTGTTCGCGAGCCTCTTTGAGGGTCGCTACGAGTCGCTCGTTCTGGCCGGTCACTGCGGCCAGGTTTGCCTGTGCCTCATGGAGGCGTTCTTCCAGCACACGTACTTGGCGCGGGGATTCCGCGAGCTTGCGGCGCAGCACGGAGATCTCCTCCTCCAGGAAGGAGATCTGCGTTTGGAGGTCCCTGACCTCCTTTTCGTGCTGCGCCCTGCGCGCCCCAGCATCGTCACGAGCGGCCACGCCCCGTCACCTCCTCACGAAGAGAGCCGACGACCTACTGAGACCCTACCTATCTGGAGGGCTTCCGTAACCTGCCCATTCGGTGTTCGTGTCGTGCGGGGGTCTTCCGGGAGGGTTGGGAGGGGTGCTGTGGGGGTGGTGCGGGGCGTGGGGTTACGGGGTGTGGACCTGGGGGTCCGGGGTGTCGGGCGTGTCGTGACGGGGGGTTTGCCGAGTTCGGTGGGTGTGCGCGGGACGCGCGCGGCCGGGCGCGGCGCGGCGGGGCGCCGCCGGGCGGCCGGATTGTGATCTAGGACTCGGTGGGGCGCCCGGGCGCGTCGTCGGGGCCGCCGGCGGGTTCCGCGCCGGGCGTGTCGCCGCGGGGGGCGTCGCCGCCCGGGGCGGGGTGGGCGCCCTTGGCGGGCCGGCGGCGCCGGGCGGGCGGGGTGACGCCGTCGGCGAGGCGGCGGGCGGTGACGAGGAAGCCGGTGTGGCCGACCATGCGGTGGTCGGGGCGGACGGCGAGGCCGTCGACGTGCCAGGAGCGGAGCATGGTCTCGAAGGCGTAGGGCTCGGCGAAGCCGCCCTGGGCGCGCAGGTCCTCGACGACGCGCGACATCTGGGTGGTGGTGGCGATGTAGGCGCAGACGAGGCCGCCGGGGATGAGGGCCTTGGCGACGGCGTCGAGGGTCTCCCAGGGGGCGAGCATGTCGAGGACGACGCGGTCGGCGTCGGTTTCGGCGAGGGCGTGTTCGAGGGAGCCGACGGTGAGGCGCCAGGCGGGGTGGGGGCCGCCGAAGAACTTCTCGACGTTGGCGCGGGCGATGTCGGCGAAGTCGGGGCGGCGCTCGTAGGAGGAGACGAGGCCGTGTTCGCCGACGGCGCGCAGGAGGGAGCAGGTGAGGGCGCCGGATCCGGCGCCGGCCTCGATGACGCGGGCGCCGGGGAAGATGTCGGCCATGGCGATGATCTGGGCGGCGTCCTTGGGGTAGACGACGGCGGCGCCGCGGGGCATGCGGAGGGTGAAGTCGGCGAGGAGGGGGCGGAAGGCGAGGTATTCGATGCCGCCGGTGGAGCGGAAGACGCTGCCTTCGGGGCTGCCGATGATGTCGTCGTGGGGGATGGAGCCCTTGTGGGAGTGGTAGAGCTTGCCGGGCTGCAGGGTGATGGTGTTGATGCGGCCCTTGGGGTCGGTGAGCTGAACCTGGTCGCCGGGGCGGAAGGGGCCGTGGGGGATGCGGCCGAGGGCGGGGGCGGGTCCGGTGGGCTGGGGTTCGCTCATGGTCGTCAAGGCTAGCGGCGGGGGCGGGCAGGTCGGGCCGCTCGGGGCCCCTGCCGGCTCCCGCCGCGGCGGGGGCCGGGGGGGGGGGGGGCGGGGGGGGGGTGGGTGTGGCGGGAGGGGGGGGGAGGGAAACGGGGATT
>NZ_JBFARO010000084.1:0-34339 GCF_040677125.1 Actinomadura sp. NPDC049382 | reverse complement strand
ATAAATAACATTAGCGGTATTACGCTTTCTTTTTGTGCTTGACGGTTGTGATGTGGTGTGCTTTTCAGTTTGGGGAGCGCCGCGCCGCGGGCCGCCCCGCTCGGGGGCGGCCCGCTCCGGATCGTCCTGGTCCCGAGCGTCCTCCATGCGCGCGATCCTATGCAGCCCGCGCCGCCGGGGAGGCCGTCACGACTTGTAGTCGGGGTATCCGTAGCCGACGATGTCGGCGGCGGAGCGCACCTTGACCTTGACGGCGTTGCCGGTGTTGCCCTCGACGGTCTGGACGGTGCCGTCGCCGACCTTCTTGATCACCATGCCGACGTGCCGGATGTCGGTGACCTTCTTGCCGCCGTCCCAGGCGAAGAAGACGATCGCGCCCGGCTTGGGCTCGGTGCCCCAGCGGCCGTGCTCCTGGAACCAGCGGGCGTGGGCGACCGTCCAGGCGTCGCTGCCGATCTGGTCGGTGAAGCCGATCTGCTCGCCGACCCAGGAGACGAACATGTCGCACCAGTTCGCGTCGCTGTAGCCGCCGAGCGAGCCGCCGTCGCGCGCGAGGGTCTGCTGCGCGCGGGAGGTGCTCATGTACCACTGCTGGAACTTGGTCTCGCCGCCGCCGTCCTCCTTCACGCCCACCTGGGACCGGGCGAGCGCGATGGCCTGATCGGCGGTGGGCCGCGAGGCCGCGGCCTGCGGTCCGGCGGCGGCCGGCTCCGGCTCGCCCTTCGCGGACTTGCCGGGGGACGGTGCGGACGGCTTCGGCGTCTTGGCGGCCTTGCCGCTCCGCCCGCCCTTGGAGGCGTCCTTGGACGAGTTCCCGGACGAGCCCTTGTCCGCCTTCTTGGCGACGGCGGCGTCGGCCGCCGTGGTCGCCGCCGGGGCGGAGCCGAACGGCAGGACGGACGCCTGGGCGGTCATCGCGGCGGTGCCGAGTACGGCGGCGCCGACGAGGACGCCGCCGGTCGTCCGCCAGGGGAGGGACAGGGGGCGCGCCTTGCGGTGCTTGCCCGGGATCTTCTTGCGATGTGCGCCTGGCACGGGGGGTCTCCTCGACTTCCATGCCGCCTACCGGGTTAGCTGACGGGTTCGGGCGTGGAAGCCGCCCTACGGCCGCCCTTGGGCAGGCCGATTCACCCCGATGTGATGGGACTGGATGGGTCCCCGGCTCCGCGGACGGCGCGCCGGCGCGGCCGCGGACTCGGCGGTGACGTGCCCGCCATCGGGCACGCCGGTTCGGATGGGGAGCGCTCGGCGGGCGGGGCCCGCGGAGCGCAGGGGGTCCGGGCGTGGCCGCATGATGGGCGGCCACGCCCAGGTAACGCTGCGGAATCTCTCCTTCGCTCTTCCAGACGCCTACCGGGTTAGCTGACGGGTTCGGGCGAGGAAGCTGGCCCTACGGCGGGCTCCACCGGAACGGGGCCGGGAGAGACGCACCGATTCACCCCGGGTGCCGGAATGCCCGTCCGGGAGGACTCCCGGACTCCGGCGATGTGGTTCCCCGGTTCCGCGCTGCGGCGGATTCGGCGCTGCCGCTGCGCTCCTGGGGGCGAGATGGGGCCCGGCGCGGGACCTGTCTCCCGCGTGCGAACGAGCGGCGCCTGATGTTGTGCACGGACGACCGTCCCGTTGAAGGGGGGACGTCCGGGAGGCTGACCCGGATGGACCGCCGTGGCCGCGCTCTCAGCGCCATGCCGCTGCGGGCGTGCGCACGGTGGGCCGGGCCGGCCGCGGTCCGCGTGCGGACCGCTGCGGCACCCTGAGGGGGCCGCGGGGACGGCGCGTGGACCGTGCCGTCCCGAGGGGGTGCGGCACGTGGCTCGCGCCGCCGTCACGCGGCGGACTGATGCGCCGCGTGGGGCCGCGGCGCCTGGTGGGCGTCGCGTGACCACGGCGTCTGGAGGGCGCCGTGAGTGAGGACAACGTACCAAAGCCCCAAGAGAAGGCAAACCCCCCCAAAATTAACAACGGACCAGGTCAACCCTGGTCCGTTGTCGGGGGGAGCCGTTCCGCGCCCCTGTGGCGGGGCGCGGCGGGACGCGTCAGGGGCGTCCGGCGCCGTAGTAGTTGCTCAGGTAGTAGCCCGAGGTGATGCTGACGACCTCGACGTTCTTGCCGGTGCGCGGGGCGTGGATCATCTTGCCGCCGCCCACGTACAGGCCGACGTGGCCGAGGCTGCTGAAGAAGACCAGGTCGCCCGGCTGCAGGTCGCTCTTGGCCACCCGCTTGGTGGCGGCGTACTGCGAGTTGGTGGTGCGGGTGATGCTGACGCCCGCCGCCGCCCACGCCTTCATGGTCAGGCCGGAGCAGTCGTAGGAGCCCGGGCCCTCGGCGCCGTACTGGTACGGCTTGCCGAGCTGGGCGTAGGCGAAGTCGAGCGCCGCGCGCGGGGCGCCGCTCGCCGGGCCGGTGTAGGTGCCGCCGGTCGGCCCGCCGCCGCCGGAGGACGACGACGAGCCGCCGCCGAGCCGCCGGACCAGCGCCTTCTGCTTCTCGACCTGCTTGTCGAGCTCGACCTTCTTCTTCTTCAGCTCAGCCTGCTTCTGCTTCACCTCGTCGTAGGCCGCCTTGGCCTGCGACTGCTCGCGGCGGAGCCGCTGCGCGGTGGCGAGGAACTGGGTGAGCTGGGAGCTGCGCTCGTGCGACAGGTGGGAGAAGACGGCCGCCTGGTCGAGGATCGACTGCGGGTCCTTGCTGCCCACGAAGCCCGTCACGTCCGTGGAGTCGCCGTTCTTGTAGGCGGCGGCCGCCATCTGGGCGATCTTGGAGCGCTGCTGCTCGAAGGTGGCCTGCTCCTCCTTGCTCGCCTTGGTCGCCGCGTCGTACTTCTTCTTGGCGACCTTGAGCTTCTCCCGGTTCTGGTTGTACTTCTCGACTTCCTGGTCGAACTGCTCGCTCAGCTTGTCGAGCTTCTTCTGGGCCTGGGCCTTGGTCGGCCTGGGGTCGGCGTGCGCCACCACCGGGGGGGAGACCAGGGCGGCGGTCACGGTCAGGCAGGCGGCGGCCGCCAGGCGGCGGGAGGCGCCTCTGCTCGCGGGGCCGCCCCTCCGGTCACGCTCGCGTGCCGGTGCCCCGATGAGATCTTTGGCCACGGTCGGATTCGCCCCTCTCGTCCACGACGTCAGCGGACGACATTAGCGAGGGGCAACAACCGTCACAACCGATTCGTCACTCTTTGATGGAGATCGACGGGCTACGTCCACTTTCCGTGATGACCAGGTCACGGATTGCGACCCGTCCCTTATCGCGGCCTTAAACCGTCCTTAACCGGTGGCGCCCGGTCAGGACCGGCCGAGCCGGCGCAGCAGCAGCGTGGACGGGCACGGCCGGGCGTCGGCGCGCCGCGCCGCGTCGGCGACCTCGCGGTCCGAGGACACCACCACCACGGGACGGCCCGGCGGCTCCGCCTGCACCAGCTCGCCGATCAGCTCGTCCGCGGTCTGCCCGGGCGCGCTGAACTTCACCCGGACGCCGCGCGGCGCCGCGATCGCCACCGGCGCGTCCAGCTCCGCGCCGTCGAACACGCAGGTCACCTCGGCGCGGGTCTGCGCGGCCAGCCCGCCGAGCCCGGACACGAGCCGGCTGCGCTGGTCCGACAGCGGCAGCTCCCCGTAGCCGGTCTTCGTGACGTTGTAGCCGTCCACGATCAGGTGCACCTGCGGCAGCGCCAGCAGCCGGTCGAGCAGCTGCGGGTCGCTGTCGGACAGGGCCCGGCCCGGCAGCGTGCGGTGCGCGAGCCGGTCCGGCTCCAGCCCGCCGACCACGTCCGCCGGCCGGACGATCGTCGCGGGCAGCGCCAGCTCCCGCCGGACGCCCTGCGCCGCGTCCACGAGCGTGTCGAGCAGCATCCGCAGCCGGACGTCGTCGACGTTGCGCCCCTCCCGCGCGGCCCGCTTGGCGGCCTCCGCGGCCGTCTCCGCCCGCTCGGCACGGGCGCGCAGTTTGCGCACCTCCTTCTCCGCCGCGGCGGTCGACTCGCCGGCCGCGGCCAGCCGCCGCTCGGCGTCCGCCACGACCGTGTCCGCGCGCTCCTCCGCCGCCCGGTACCGGATGCGGGCGTCGTGCAGCTTGCGGCGCAGCTCGGCCACCTCGGCCTTGACCTCGCGCAGCTCCGCGCGCAGCTTCTCGTGCTCGGCGGAGCGCGAGGCGCGCGCGGCGGCCAGCTCCTCCTTCAGCGCCGCGACGCGGCGCTCGGCGGCCTCCTCCTCCGACGCGGACGCGGAGCGCTCCAGCTCGGCGCGAGCCGCGTCGACGAGCCCCGTCCAGCCGGCGGGCCGCAGCAGGTACGCCAGCACCGCGACCCGGACCGGGTCGGCGGCGGGCGGCACCCGCCCCGCCTCGACCTCCCCGACCAGGTCGGCCTGCGCCTCCCGCAGCGGCTCCGCGACCCGGCCGCGGAACGCGGCGTCCTTCTCCAGCACCGCCGCGATGTGCTGCCCCGCGAGCTTGGCGCGCTTGCGGCGCTCGAACCGCGCGAACCGGCGCAGCGGCACCGGGACCTCGTCGGCGGGCAGCGTCCCGATCAGCTCGGCGGCGGCCTCGACCACCGACTGCCGGACCGGTTCGGGGAGGGGCCTGCCCAGCTTCTCGTCGGACTCCGCGCAGCCGGGGGTCGCTTCGGGGCCGCTGTCGATGATCCCGCTCCTTCCGGGCTACGCCGCCGGTGGGCTCTGTCTTCCCTGCCGCCCCGCGTCCTAACCGGCGCCGACCAGGGCGGACGCGCGAACGGACGGGGCGCGCCGGGCTCCCCCGAGCCGTCCCCCGCGGCCCCCGCCCGGCGGGACGTGCCGGCGCCCCCCAACCCTAGCGGCCCCGGCTTCTGTCGGTGGGGTCCTCTACGGTCGCGCACATGACGGCTGCGCACGGTGTTGAGGGAGTGCAGGGGACGCTTGACGACCTCGGCACGCCGCTCGCCGAGGTCACCTTCGTGGTGGTCGACCTGGAGACGACGGGCGGCTCGGCCGCCGACTCGGCCATCACCGAGATCGGCGCGGTGAAGGTGCGCGGCGGCGAAGAGCTCGGCGACTTCGGCACGCTGGTCGACCCCGGCGGGCCCGTCCCGCCGTTCATCACCGCGCTGACCGGCATCACCACGGCGATGGTCACGGCCGCGCCGCGCATCGAGTCGGTGCTGCCCGCGTTCCTGGAGTTCGCGCGCGGCTGCGTGCTCGTCGCGCACAACGCCCCCTTCGACATCGGCTTCCTGAAGACCGCCTGCGCCGCGAACGGGTACGCCTGGCCCGCCTTCCCCGTCGTCGACACCGTCGACCTGGCGCGCCGCGTCCTGTCCAAGGACGAGGTGCCCAACTGCAAGCTCGGCACCCTCGCCCGCTTCTTCCGGACGTCCAACGAGCCGACGCACCGCGCCCTCGCCGACGCCCGCGCCACCACGGAGGTCCTGCACGGCCTCATCGAACGGCTCGGCTCCTTCGGCGTCACCTCGCTGGAGGAGATGCGCGGCTTCGCCAAGGCGCCCACCCCCGAGCAGCGCCGCAAGCGGCACCTCGCCGACGACGTGCCGAGCACCCCCGGCGTCTACCTGTTCGAAGACGCCGCGGGCGAGGTGCTCTACGTCGGCAAGAGCGGCGACCTGCGCTCCCGGGTCCGCAGCTACTTCACCGGCTCGGAGACGCGCTGGCGCGTCCGTGAGATGGTCGGCCTCGCCGAGAACGTCCGCACGATCGTGTGCGCCACCGGCCTGGAGGCCGAAGTCCGCGAGCTGCGGCTGATCGCCGAGCACAAACCGCGCTACAACCGCCGCTCGAAGTTCCCCGAGCGGGCCATCTGGCTGAAGCTGACCGTGGAGCCCTTCCCGCGGCTGTCGATCGTCCGGGAATGCCGCGCCGACGGCGCCCGCTACCTCGGGCCGATCTCGTCCCGGCGGCAGGCCGAGGAGGCCCGCGCCGCCCTCCACGAGGCCGTCCCGCTGCGCCAGTGCACCCAGCGGCTGACGCTCCGGCTGATCGAGCGCGGCAAGGCCCGCGCGTGCGCGCTCGCCGAGATCGGGCGCTGCGGCGCGCCCTGCGACGGCCGCGAGTCCCCCGACGCCTACGCCGTCCACGCCGGGACGGCCCGCGCCGTCATGGAGGGCGACGTCCGCCCCGTGATGGCCGCCGCCCAGGTCCGCATCGACCGGCTCGCGTCCGAACTGCGCTACGAGGAGGCCGCCGCGCAGCGCGACCGGCTCGCCGCGTTCGTCCGGGCCGCCGCGCGAGGCCAGCGGCTCGCCGCTTTGTCCCGGCTGCCGGAGCTCGTGGCGGCCCGGCCCGCCTTCGACGGCGGCTGGGAGCTGTCGGTGGTGCGCTACGGCCGGCTCGCCGCCGCCGGCACCGTCCCGCCGCGCGCCCACCCCCGCCCGTACGTGGACGCGCTCATCGCCACCGCCGAAACCGTGTTCCCGCCCTCCGGCGAGGCGCCCGGCGGCGTCCCCCTCGGCGCGCCCCCCTCGGCGGGCGCCACCGCCGAGGAGATGGAGTGCGTGCTGCGCTGGCTCGACCTGCCCGGCGTCCGGCTCGTCGAGGTCGACGGCCCGTGGACGTGCCCCGTGCACGGCGCCGAGGGTCTGCGCGAATGGATCGACAAGGCCTACGAACGACCCTACGAGCGGCCCGAGACGTCCCGCTCGCGCCCCGGCCGCCCACTAAGGTGACCCTGTGGCACTGCCCCTCTACGACAGCCAGCCGGCGCGCCGCGTCCCGTGGGTGACGTACCTGCTCGTCGCGGCCAACGTCGTGGTCTTCCTGCTCACGCCCATGTCGAACTTCGCGACCTGGTACGGCGAGGACCACGTCCGCGAATGCCGGGCGGCGCACTTCACCTACGAGTACGGCGCGGTGCCCAAAGAGCTGACCACCGGCGACCAGCAGCCGCTGCCGACCGACATCGTCCGCGAATGCGGACCCGCGTCCTTCGAGAAGGCGCCCTGGACCTCCGCGTTCACCTCGATGTTCCTGCACTCCGGGGCACTGCACCTGCTCGGCAACCTGGTGGCGCTGTTCGTCGTCGGCATGGGCGTCGAAGACCGCCTCGGCCGCTGGCGCTACCTCCTGAGCTACCTGGCGTTCGGCCTGGTCGCCGTCTACGGCTTCGCGTGGACCTCACCCGACTCGACCGTCCCACTCATCGGCGCGTCCGGCGCCATCGCCGGGGTGATGGGCGCCTACGTGATCCTCAACCCGCGAGGCCGCATCGTCAGCTGGGTACCGCCCGTCATCGTCGTCCGCCTGCCCGTCTGGGTCGTGCTGGGATACTGGTTCGTCCTGCAATGGCTGTCACTGGGCGACGAGAAGAGCAACGTCGCCTACACCGCCCACATCTACGGCTTCGTGGCCGGCGTCGCCTTCGCCCTCCTCGCCCGCCGAGCCGGCCCCGCCCGCCGCCCGGCCGCGCTGAGCCGCGGCTGACCCCCGCCCGATAGGGTCGGAGAGTTCCGTGTCTGAGGGGGAGGGTGAAGTGGTCACTGCGATCGTGTTCGTCAAGGCCGACGTCGCGCGCATCCACGAGGTCGCCGAGACGATCGCCGCGCTCGACGGCGTCAGCGAGGTCTACTCCGTCACCGGCGACCACGACCTCATGGCGATGGTCCGCGTACGCCGGCACGAGGAACTGAACGACGTCATCCCCGGCCGCATCAACAAGGTCCCGGGCATCGTCGGCACCGAAACCCACATAGCGTTCCGCACGTACTCGCAGCACGACCTGGAGCAGGCGTTCGCGCTAGGGCTACCGGACGCTGACTAAATGTGGGGGGGCGCCCCCCCACGCCCCCCGCGGTCGGGGGTTGCCCCTGCGCCTTCCGGCTTCGCTGGCGCTTCGCTACAGGCGCTGGGGCAACCCCCGGTGGGGGCTCCGCCCCCACGCCCCCGGTGGGGGCTTCGCCCCCTACCCCCCCGACAAGCGGGTGGCGGCTTGGTGTTGTGCGATGTGGGAGCCCTGACTGGGCATGGGGTGACAGAGCGTCTGCAGGACGCGCCAGCGAAGGTCGGAAGGCGTGAAGTCGTCCCCACAGTGGGGTGTGGGGGCGCCTCCTGCGTTGATACTCAGCGCAGAGAAGCTGACACCTCTACCCAGCGGGCCAGCAGGTCCTTCGCCTTGCCTGAGTCGACGGCTTCGGCGGCGCGGTCGTAGCCGGTTCGGAGGGCCTTGGTGAGGTCGGCGGCGGGCGGGGTGCCCTCGTAGGCGGTGATGAGCGCGGCCGCGTTCAGCAGCACCATGTCGCGGACCGGGCCCTCGGCGCCGGCGAACGTGTCGCGTGCGACGCGGGCGTTGAACTCGGCGTCGGCGCCGCGGAGGTCGTCCGGCTGGGCCGGGGGGATGCCCAGGTCGGCGGGGTCGAAGGTCGTCTCGGTGGCGGTTCCGTCGCGGACGACCCACACGGTGGAGGTGCCGGTGGTGGTGAGCTCGTCGAGGCCGTCGTCGCCGCGGAACACCAGGGACGAGCAGCCGCGGGCTGCGAACACGCCGGCGATGACGCCCGCCATCCGCGGGTGGAACACGCCGACGGCCTGCGCGGACGGGCGCGCCGGGTTCGTCAGCGGGCCGAGGAAGTTGAACACCGTCGGCGTGCCGAGCTCGCTGCGCGTCCGGGACGCGTAGCGCAGCGCCGGGTGGTAGAGCGGCGCGAAGCAGAAGGTGATGCCGGTCTCCTCGGCGACGCGCGCGGTGGCGTCGGGCGGGAGGTCGATGGCGACGCCGAGGTGCTCCAGCAGGTCGGCGGCGCCGCAGGAGGACGAGGCGGCGCGGTTGCCGTGCTTGACGACGCGGACGCCGGACGCGGCGGCCACGACGGCGGCCATCGTGGAGATGTTGACGGTGTGGGCCCGGTCGCCGCCGGTGCCGACGAGGTCGGCGATGTGCCCGGGGACCTCGATGCGGGTGGCGTTGTCCATCATGCCGTCGGCGAGGCCGGTGACCTCCTCGACGGTCTCGCCCTTGGCGCGCAGCGCGACGGCGAAGCCCGCGATCTGCACGTCGGTGGCCTCCCCGGCCATGATGCTGTTCATGGCCCAGGAGGTCTCCTCGCTGGACAGCGACTCGCCCGACAGGAGGGCGTTGAGCAGTGCGGGCCAGTTCGTGCGGGCGTCCATGTCCCCTACCGGGTCGTCGTGTCGTGCGGCCGCCCCTTCGGCGGACGGGCGCGGGGGCTACAGGGCGGGCAGGCGGTTCTCCAGGCGCTGCCGCATCAGCCCGGCGAGGGCGTTCGCCAGCGCCATCGGGTCGATCGGCAGGCTCGCGACGGCGTCGGCGCGCGACCAGGTGGCGAGCCAGCCGTCGTCGCGGCGGGCGATGAGGGCGAGGAACGGCGGGCAGTCGTAGACCTCGTCCTTGGCCTGCCGGCAGACGCCGAGGCCGCCGGCGGGCTGCGCCTCGCCGTCGACGATCGCGACGTCGATGTCGCCCTCGTCCAGCCGCTCCACCACGGCCGGCTGGGTGGCGACCTCGACGAACTCGACCTTCGGCAGGTCGGCGGCGGGCCGGCGCCCGACGGCCAGCCGGATCTGGGCGCGGGTGTTCGCGTCGTCGCTGTAGACGAGGACCTTCATCGGGCTCTCCGGGGTGGTGCTCATGCACGTGAGGGTACCGGGTCGGGGGCTCCGGCAACACGCTCGGGGAACCCTAGGAGGGGGGTCATGCGTCACTCACGGGATGGGGGCGCAATAATGCTGCCCGTGACAGCATCCGCGATAGAGACAACACCTCACGCACGGGCGAACCGTCCCAATCTGGTCAGCGTGGGGACGATCGTTTGGCTGTCGTCCGAGCTGATGTTCTTCGCGGCGCTGTTCGCGATGTTCTTCACGATCCGCTCCGTGACGATCGGCCAGTCCGGTGAAGACGCGTGGCCGGGCGCCCCGCTGGACCTGCCGCTGTCGGCGGTGAACACGACCATCCTGGTGCTGTCCTCGGTGACGTGCCAGATGGGCGTGTTCAAGGCCGAGGCGGGCAAGGTCGGGCGTGACGGCAGCCTGCTGAACCCGGCCCGGTGGGGTCTGCGCGAGTGGTACATCCTCTCGTTCCTCATGGGCGCCTACTTCGTCGCGGGCCAGGCGTACGAGTACTACAACCTCGTCGTGCACGACGGGCTGACCTTCTCGTCCTCGGCCTACGGCTCGGTGTTCTACCTGGCCACCGGTTTCCACGGTCTGCACGTGATCGGCGGCCTGGTCGCGTTCCTGTTCCTGCTCGGGCGGACCTACGCCGCCAAGCGCTGGACCCACGAGCAGGCGACGAGCGCGATCGTCGTGTCCTACTACTGGCACTTCGTCGACGTGGTGTGGATCGGCCTGTTCTCGGTCGTGTACCTGCTCGACCTCTGACCCCATCCCGACGACATGACCCGAACGGGGATTTCCGTGAAAAGGATCACCGCATGGCGACGGCGCCCGTGGGCGGGCTACGCCGTCGTGCTGGCGGCCCTGGCGGCGATCGGCGTGATCTACGCCGGCTTCTCGCCGCAGACCGACCGCGCCGAGGCGCAGAGCACCGCGCAGGCCGCGGAGGACTTGAAGCACGGGCAACAGCTGTTCAACAAGAACTGCGCGAGCTGCCACGGGCTGAACGCCGAGGGCACGAAGGACGCCGAGGGCAACTCGATCGCGCCGAGCCTCATCGGGGTGGGCGCCGCATCCGTCGACTTCCAGGTCAGCACGGGCCGCATGCCCGCGATGAACCCTGGCGCGCAGGTGCCGCGCAAGACGCCGATCCCCACCTTCAACACCTCGATCAAGACCGACTACGAGGAGCCGGAGAAGCGGGAGGCGGCGGAGAAGCAGAAGGCCCAGGCCGAGAAGAACCTGGCCGACCTGCGGGCCTACATCGCCTCGCTCGGCGGTGGCCCCGAGGTTCCGCCCGCGTCCGCCGTGGACCCGAAGAACGGCGACGTGGCGCTCGGCGGGAAGCTGTTCCGCACCAACTGCGCGCAGTGCCACAGCTTCACCGGCCAGGGCGGCGCGCTGACGGGCGGCAAGTACGCGCCGCCGCTGTCCAACAGCGACGTCACGCCCACCCAGATCTACGAGGCGATGCTGACCGGTCCGCAGGCCATGCCGGTGTTCAACGACACCACGCTGCGGCCCGAGGACAAGCAGGCGATCATCTCCTACCTGGTGCAGACGCGCGAGGAGCCCAACCCGGGCGGCAACGGCCTCGGCCGCATCGGCCCGGTGAGCGAGGGCCTGGTCGCCTGGCTGGTGGGTCTCGGCCTGATGGTGCTGGCGGCCATGTGGATCACCGCTAAGAAGCCGAAGAAGCTGAAGAAGTCATGAGCGACGACAACAAGGAGACCGCGGGCTCGACGGGCCCGCGCGAGGACGGCGGCCGACGCGAGCGCGTGATCGGCACGCCGTCCCCGGCGAGGGAGAAGGCCCTCCTCGCCGAGGACGACATCTCGGCGCCCGCGGGCGTGGGGGAGCAGCTCGACGAGCAGTCGGCCAAGCGGGCCGAGCGCATCGTCGCGGCGTTCTTCCTGCTCGCGTTCGTGTCGAGCGTGGCGTTCATCGCCTACTTCATCGGCTGGAGCGGCCGCGACGGCGGCATGCACGGCCTGCTGGACGCCCGCGAGAACAACTTCTGGCTCGGCGGGACGATGGCGCTGGCCTTCCTGTCGATGGCGGTCGGCGTCACCATCTGGGTGCGCCGGCTGATGACCAGCAAGCCGATCATCCAGGAGCGGCACGAGCTGGCGGCGGACGAGGAGACCCGGGAGGCGTTCAGCCGGGACTTCATGGAGGGCGCGGAGGACAGCGGCATCACCAAGCGGCCGCTGCTGCGCCGCACGCTGCTGCTCGCCGCCGCGCCGCTCGGGCTGGCCCCGCTGGTGCTGCTGCGCGACCTCGGCCCGCTGCCGGAGAAGAGGCTCCGGCACACCTTCTGGGGCGAGGCCGTCAAGCAGGCGAAGGCGCAGGGCAAGAAGGGCGTCCGCCTGGTGGTGGACGGCACCAACGTGCCGCTGAAGGTCAGCGACTTCTCGGCGCCCGGCTCGATGATCACCGTGCTGCCGGAGGGCATGGAGGAGCACCTGCCCGAGGACGAGGTGCTCACCCAGGTCGCGAAGGCCGTCACGATCCTGATCAACGTCCCGGCCGGCGACTTCAAGCCCGCCAAGGGCCGGGAGAACTGGCACGTCAACGGGATCGTCGCGTACTCGAAGGTCTGCACGCACGTCGGCTGCCCGGCGGCCCTGTACGAGCAGACGACGCACCACATCCTGTGCCCGTGCCACCAGTCCACGTTCGACGCCACCGACGCCGCCAAGGTCGTGTTCGGCCCGGCGGCGCGGCCGCTGCCGCAGCTGCCGCTGTCGGTCGAGGACGGTTACATCGTCGCCACGAGCGACTACCACGAACCCGTCGGCCCGAGCTTCTGGGAGCGCGGATGAGCGAGGCGACAGCACCCAAGGCGGTCGAGGCCCCGCTGACGTTCCTCGACGACCGCCTCGGGTCCACCACCTTCTTCAAGCGCAACATGAAGAAGGTCTTTCCGGACCACTGGTCCTTCATGCTGGGCGAGATCGCCCTGTACTCCTTCATCATCCTGCTGCTGACCGGGACGTTCCTGACGCTCTGGTTCAAGCCGAGCATGGTGGAGGTCGTGTACGAGGGCTCCTACAAGCCCTTGAACGGCGTGAAGATGTCCGAGGCGTACGCCTCGACGCTGCACATCAGCTTCGACGTCCGCGGCGGCCTGCTCATGCGGCAGATCCACCACTGGGCGGCGCTGCTGTTCATGGCGTCGATCCTGGCGCACATGCTCCGGGTCTTCTTCACCGGCGCCTACCGCAAGCCGCGCGAGCTGAACTGGCTGATCGGCATCGGCATGTTCACGCTGGGCATGCTGGAGGGCCTCGCGGGCTACTCGCTGCCGGACGACCTGCTGTCCGGCACCGGCCTGCGCATCACGCAGGGCGTGGCCGAGGGCATCCCGATCGTCGGCACCTACCTGTACATGTTCCTGTTCGGCGGTGAGTTCCCCGGCCAGGACATCGTGCCGCGCCTGTACATGGTGCACATCCTGCTGATCCCGGCGCTGCTGCTCGGCATGGTCACCGCGCACATGATGATCATGTGGGTGCAGAAGCACACCGCGATGCCGGTCAAGAACCAGTCCGAGAAGCAGGTCTACGGCTACCCGTTCTACCCGGTCTTCATGGCCAAGACGGGCGCCTACTTCCTGTTCACCTTCGGCGTCCTGGCGCTGCTGGGGGCGTTCGCGCAGATCAACCCGATCTGGTTGTTCGGCCCGTACGACCCCGGCGCCATCTCCTCGGGCTCCCAGCCCGACTGGTACATGGGCGTCCTGGAGGGCTCGCTGCGCATCATGCCGGGCTGGGAGATCAACGCCTGGGGCCACACGCTCAGCCTGAGCGTGCTGATCCCGGCGGCCCTGCCGCTCGGCATCGTGTTCGGCGGCGCGGCGGCCTGGCCGTGGATCGAGGCGTGGGTGACCGGCGACAAGCGGCACCACCACGTCAACACCCGGCCGCGCAACGCCCCGGTCCGCACCGCGACGGGCGTCGCCGCGGTCACGTTCTACGGGCTGCTGTGGCTGGCGGGCGCGAACGACGTCCTCGCGGACAAGTTCCACCTGTCGCTGTTCGCCACGACGTGGTTCTTCCGGGTGACGTTCTTCGTCGGGCCGGTCATCGCGTTCATCGTGACGAAGCGGATCTGCCTCGGCCTGCAGCGCAAGGACGCCGACATCGTCGGGCACGGCGTGGAGAGCGGCGTGATCCTGATGTCGCCGGACGGCAAGTTCTCCGAGCGCCACGAGCCGGCGCGCGACGAGGAGCGGCACGTCCTGCTGTCGAAGGAGAACACGCGGCCGGAGCCGCCGGACCGGGACGCCGCGGGCATCCCGGCGCCCGGGGCGAAGGGCCCGATCGGCCACCTGCGGTCGCGGCTCAACCGGGCGTGGACCTTCGACGACATCCCCGTCGAGGAGCACGAGCACGAGGAGATCGAGGGCGGCCGCAAGTCGCAGGAGATCAGCCACTGACCGCACGCTCGTCGGAGGCCCGTCACCGCAGCCGCGGTGGCGGGCCTCTCCGTATTCTGGCCGGACGATGACCAAGACCCTGTTCGTCACCAACGACTTCCCGCCGCGGCCCGGCGGCATCCAAGCGTTCGTGCACGGCCTCGCGGCCCGCCGCCCCGCCGGCTCGGTGGTCGTCTACGCCCCGGCGTGGAAGGGCGCCGCGGAGTTCGACGCGCGGCAGCCGTTCCCGGTCGTCCGGCATCCCGGCTCGCTGATGCTGCCGGAGCCGGGCGTGCTGCGCCGGGCCGCGGACGTGCTGCGCGCTGAGGGCTGCGACTCGGTCGTGTTCGGCGCGGCGGCGCCGCTCGGCCTGCTGGCCCCGGCGCTGCGGCGGCGCGGCGCCGAGCGCCTCGTCGGCATCACGCACGGCCACGAGGCGGGCTGGGCGGCGCTCCCGGTGGCGCGGCACCTGCTCCGCCGCATCGGCGACGACCTCGACGTGCTGACCTACCTCGGCGAGTACACCCGCACCCGGCTGGCGCGGGCGCTGGCACCGAGCGCCGCCGCCCGGCTGGCGCGGCTCGCCCCCGGCGTGGACGAGAAGGTCTTCCACCGGAACACGGGCGGCGAGGAGATCCGGGCCCGGCACGGGCTCGCGGACCGGCCGGTGGTGGTGTGCGTGTCGCGGCTGGTGCCGCGCAAAGGCCAGGACGCGCTGATCCACGCGTGGCCGCGCGTCCTGCGGGAGCAGCCCGACACCGCCCTCCTCCTCGTCGGAGGCGGCCCCTACCGGGATCGCCTGCAGCGCCTCGCGGCGTCCCTCGGCGTCGACCGCAGCGTGGTCTTCACCGGCGGCGTGAGCTGGGAGGAGCTGCCCGCCCACTACGACGCGGGCGACGTCTTCGCGATGCCGTGCCGGACCCGCCGCCGCGGCCTGGACGTGGAGGGGCTCGGCATCGTCTACCTGGAGGCGTCGGCGACCGGGCTGCCCGTCGGCGCCGGCGACACCGGCGGCGCGCCCGACGCCGTCCTGGACGGCGAGACGGGCCTGGTCGTGCCGGGCCGCTCGGTCGCCGGGATCGCCGCCGCGCTCACCGGGCTGCTGGCCGACCCGGCGCGCGCCCGCGCGATGGGGGAGCGGGGCCGCGCCTGGATCGAGCGCGAGTGGCGCTGGGAGGTCCAGGCCGCCCGGCTGGGCGGCCTGCTGACGCCCTGAGATGGCAGGATGCGGCTATGGACATCGAGGACGCATGGGCCCGCGTTCCGGGGGAGGCCGCCCGGTGGCTGCGCGAGCTGGATCCGGCCCACGGCCATTCGGGGTTCGAGCCGCCGCGCCGCCCCGACGCCGCCTGGCTCCTGCACGCGATGTACGTGTGGGAGGGCGGCCTGGTCACCACGACGCACGACGATGTCCACCAGTCGGTGGCGGCGGCGGGGCTGACCGGCCCGTCCGACGTGGGCGACCTGCTGGAGGGCGCGATCGTCACCGGCGTCGACCTCGGCCGCACCGGCGACCCCGGCGCGGGGTGGCGGCGGCTGCGCTGGCGGGAGCTGGCGCGCGGCTTCGGTGAGCCGGTCGTCCCGGACGGGGCGCTGCCGGGGAGCCGCTGCCTGCGCCAGGGGCACCCGGCGGGCAGCTGGTCGGCGGCGGTCCGGCCGCCCGCGGAGGGCTGCCTGGACCGGGAGAGCTGGCACCGGCTCATCGGGGTGCTGCTGCGGCACAGTTCGTCCGACGCGGACACCCGCTGCCTGGCCTACTACTGCCCGCTGGTGACCAACGACTGGGACGACGACACCGTCCTCGCGGGCCGCCTCGGCGACGCGACCGCGCTGTACGACCATCCCGGGCTGAACAGCTGCCCGTCCGACCTGTGGGCCGAGGACCGGTCCTGGGTCGTCTACTGCGACTGGGACCTGTGGGGCACGAAGATCGTCGGCCCGACGTCCCTCATCGAGGCCGTCCTGACGGATCCGGCGCTGGAGGCCGTCCGCCTGCCCTGGACGAGCTGAGAGGAAGAAGGAGGGCCCTGCCCCCGCGCCGTGGGCAGGGCCCGGTCCCTGGGTGTGGCGGGGGACGGGGTGAACCGGGTCGTGCCCCGCGCCCGGAGGCCGTTCCGCGCGGACCCGCCCCTGCCGAGGGGGATGGGTGTGATCCGGTCGCGGCCGGCCCGGCGCCCTCGTGGAGGACCTGGAGGTGGGGTGCGCCGTGGTGGGCCGGCCCGCCGGACCGGGTCCGCGGGGACGGGAGCGCGGGGCACGGCCCGCGGCGTCCGGCACCGCGAGGATCGCTCCCTCGGCGGTGCCCGACCGCGGGCCCCGGAGGCCGGGCGGCCCCCGGGCCGATCCCTTGTCGCGGTGATCGATGCAATGGAGCCACCTCCCTGCCGCCGTTCCGTCCGCGGTCGCTGACGTTTCCGAAGGTAGGGGCGTCTCGGTGCTTCGGGGGCGCCGTTAAAGCGGGTTTAAGGGACGGATGAGTCGTCGCTAAGCCGCCTTCCAGTTTCGGCCACAAAAACGGCTCTATGTCGCATGTACGGAGTATTCGGACACTGGGATGATCAAGTGTTCGAACGGCGGGCGGGGTGGAGGAGGGGTCATGCGGTCTCGCGGTGTCGTGGTGCTGGCCGTGGTCTTATCGGTCGTGCTGGTGGCGGGGCTCACGGCCGGATGGGTGCTGCGGCGCGGGCGGGACGACACGCCCGAGGAGGTCGCGGCGGGCTTCTTCACCGCCTGGGGCGAGGGCGACCTCGACGGCATGCGGGAGCTGGTCGCCGACCCGCCGGCCGACTTCGCCGAGCAGTACCGGGTGCTGTCGCGGGGGCTCCTGGTCACGGCGATCGCGGTGGAGCCGCGCCCGGTCGTCCGGTCCGGGAAGGACGCGGCGCAGGCCGCGTTCACCGTCACGCGGACGCTGTCCGGGCACGGCAACTGGACCTTCCAGGCGGTGCTCCGGCTGGGCCGCGTGGACGGCCGGTGGCGGGTCCTGTGGACGCCCGCGACGCTGTACCCCGGCCTGAAGGGCAAGGGGGCGTGGATGGTGGGGCAGGTCCGCGTCCCGGCGGTGACGCTCGCGGCGCGGGACGGCAAGGCCCTGCCGCGCGACGGGCTGCTTGCGCCCTACCTCGACGGGATCACCGCGGGCCTCGACGCGGACGAGGAGGAGGTCGGGTACGCGATCGTGCTGCGGGACGGCGATGCGCCGCCGCGCCGGGTGAAGCTGTTCGACGTGCCGAAGGGCCGGAAGGTCCGCACGACGCTGGACCGGCGGCTGCAGGCGGCGGCGGAGAAGGCGGTCGCGTCCGCTTCCGGCCAGGCCGCGATCGTCGCCGTCCGGCCCGGCACCGGGGAGGTCCTCGCGGTCGCGGACGGCCTCGGCGGCCTCGGCGCGTTCGCCGGCCTCTACCCGCCCGGCTCGACGTTCAAGGTGGTCACGGCGGGCGGGCTGGTCGCCGACGGGGCCGGCGCCGGGACGGGCGCCGACTGCCCGGCCTCGGTGGTCACCGCGCAGCGCACGATCCGCAACGACGAGGACCACGCGCTCGGCCGGACGACGCTGCGCGGCGCGTTCGCCGCGTCCTGCAACACGACGTTCGCGCGGCTGGCGGTGGAGCGGCTCGGCGCCGCGAAGCTGGCGGCGAGCGCGCACCGCTTCGGGTTCGGCACCCCCCTCGCCCCCGGCGCCGACGCGGCGACGGGGAGCTTCCCCGACCCGCAGAGCGGCGCGGAACTGGCCGAGGCCGCGATCGGGCAGGGCCGCGTCCAGGCGAGCCCGCTGCTGATGGCGACGGTCGCCGCGGCGGCGGCGGACGGCACATGGCGCCCGCCCCGGCTGCTGCCGGCGAAGCTGATCCGGGAGGGCGGGGGAGAGGTTCCGGCGCCGCGCCCGGTGCCCGGGGCGGCGGCGCTGCGCACGATGATGCGGGCCGTCGTCACCGAGGGCACCGCGGCGGGCGCCGGCCTGCCCGGCGGGACGGCGGGCAAGACGGGCACCGCGGAGTTCGCCGGCGGGACGCACGCCTGGTTCATCGGGTACCGGGACGACGTCGCGTTCGCGGTGTTCGTCCAGGGCGGCGGGTCCGGGCCGGAAGTGG
This sequence comes from Actinomadura sp. NPDC049382, assembly GCF_040677125.1. NCBI lineage: Bacteria > Bacillati > Actinomycetota > Actinomycetes > Streptosporangiales > Thermomonosporaceae > Actinomadura > Actinomadura sp. NPDC049382. The sequence continues at coordinate 16,283 of NZ_JBFARO010000084.1, read as the reverse complement.
CGGCGCCCCTCGCCGCGAAGTTCCTGCGATAGGTGCCAGAAGAAATGAACCCGTTGCGCCGTTCCTGCGTACTCGTCCGGAGAGTGGAACGGCCGGGTGATAGGGCCGGGACGGTTTCTTGGCACCAATTGCCGTCAGAACGACTCCTAGGGCGTATGCTCCCGGAGTGATCGGGCGGGTTCGCCGAGAATTCGTCCGGGGAACGCGGTGGGAGCGAGCGGGCTCCGACACCGCGGTCCCGTGATGTCTCAGCGGAACCGCCGCCGGGCCCGAGGCCCGGCGGCGCGGAGCCACCGGCGTTCGCCGAGCCCTCCGTCTCCTCCACAGGAGAGGGCATGGCGCGACGCGATAACGGGCATGCGTCCCGGGGCGACACGCATGTTTCATCGTGGGCGGAGACGCCCGCGCGCCCCTCATCGAGACCGGCCGCCGGGCAGGCGAGCTGGTCCGAGGAGCCCCAGTGGCCCGAGGGGTCCTGGTGGTCGGAGCAGCCGGACTGGTTCGAGCGCGGGCGCAAGGCGGCCCGCCGCGAGCCCGGCCGGCGCGAGGCGAAGCGGCGCGAGGGCAGGTCCCGCGCGCGCCGCGAGGCGGAGGAGCGGCCCGACCCGCCCACCAGGCGGCGCGAGCCGCCCGCGAAACGGCGCGAGCCGCCCGCGAAGCGGCGCGACGGGAGGTCCGACCCGTTCGCCGTGCGCAACAAGGGCTCCGGCCGCGCCGACCCCTTCGAGGCCCGCAACCGGCGCACCCCCCGCCCGTCCGACTCCCGCGCCACCCGGACCGACGTACCGACGGTGCAACCCGCTGCACCACCACCCACCCCACCCCCAAGCACCGCCCGGACGGCACAGCCCGCGCGCGACGCCCGCACACCACGGCCTGAGCGTGACGCGCGGAGGGCCCAGCCCACGCGCGATGCTCGCAGGCCGCAGTCTGACGCGCGGACCGCGCAGTTCGACGCGCGCGACGCGCGGAGGGCGCGGCCCGCGCGTGATGCCCGTACGCCGCGGTCCGACGTGCGTGACGCGCGGACGGCGCAGTTCGATGCGCGTGACGCGCGGACCGCCCGTGAGGTTCGCAGGCCGCGGTCTGACGCGCGGACGGCGCGGTTCGACGCGCGGGCCGAGGGGGTCGGGCGGTCGCGGCGGGTGGAGCGGCGGGGGGCGCGGTCCGGGCCCAAGGCGCGGCCGCGGCGCGGCCGGCGGCCCAGCGACCGGCTGGGCATCGGCGCGATCGTGCTATCCACCGCCGTAGGGCTGTCGCTGCTCGGCATCGCCGAGCGGGCGCTGCTGGACGGGGGGCCGCTCGGCGGCACGTCCGGGCCGGTCGGCTCGCAGCGCGCGATCCAGCCGCCGAAGCCGGGCACGGACGCGCCCGCGCAGCCGGGGCAGCCGTCCCGGCAGCCCGTCGAGGGCGGCGGTACCGGCCCGGTGGCGGACGGCCCCAGCCTGCGGGTGCTCGCCGCGCAGGTCCGGAAGCTGACGCTGGAGGAGCGCGGCGCCGCCGCGCGGCAGGCCTACGGCGCGGCGCCGACGCAGCCGCCGATCGTCGGCGCCACCCGGACCAGCGCCGACCGGACCTGGGTGTTCGGCACGACCGCGATCCCCGTCCCCGAGTCCAGCGCCGCCAACCCGGAGGTCGCGTTCTACGCGGCGCACTGGACCGGGGAGCGGTGGCAGGTCGGGCTGTCCGGCGGGGCGGCGTTCGCGACGCTGCTCGGCGACATGCCCGCGGCCGTGATGCCGGCGGCGGAGGGCCGGCTGCTGCGCGAGTACGGGACGGTCACCGCCGAGGGGGCCGCCGCGCTCGTCAACGGCACCCGGGCCGGCGACCGGCTGATGCTGCCGTGGAAGATCGGCCAGGTCTGGGCGATGACGACCTCGGACGGCTCCGCCCGCCCCCTGGCCTCGCTGGCGTTCTCCGGCGGCGACGGCCGCGTGGTCGCGGCCGCCAAGGGCAGGCTCTACCGGTTCTGCGGCAACGCGTCCGGCAACGCGATGGTGATGCTGATCCACCCGAGCGGCCTCGCGACGACCTACTACCGGCTGCGGAACGTGACCCGGCTGCGCGACGGCGGTGTCGTCGCGCAGGGCGGCGCGCTCGGCGGCACCGGCACCGAGCGGCCCTGCGGCGGTGCGGAGGCGCCGCGCGCCGAGGTCGGGTTCGGGCTGCGCGGCGGCACCGGGACCGTACCGCTGGACGGCGCCGAGATCGGCGGCTGGACGTTCCGGGAGCGGGCCAAGCCGCTGCTCGGGTTCGCCGAGCGCGGCGCCCTGCAAGTGCTCCCCGGAGGGCTGATGGCCAACCTCGGCCCCGTCCCGGCGGCGGAAGAGGAGGAGCCGGCGCCGCCGTCACCGTCCCCCGCCCCCTCGCCGGCGGACGGCGCAGGAACGGCCGCCGCCCCGGCGGCGGCCGCAACCGAGAACAGGAGTGCGAACGGTGCGAACTCGCAGCAGTGATGATCCCGCGGTGCCCACCTGGGTGCTGCGCGTCGTGCTCGCCGGCGCGGTGCTGGTGCTCGTCGGCGCGGCGACCCCGCCGGGAGCGGTCGCGGTCGCGAACGTGCAGTACTTCCTCAACTTCTACGCCGGAGTGTTCGCGCTCGTCTCCTACACCACCGCCGTGATGTGCGGGCTCCTCGCCACCGAGCGGCTGATCCTGAAGATCCGCCACCGGGTGCTCGCGCAGGCGGTGCACCGCGCGGCGGCCGTCGTGGCGACCGCGATGCTCGTCGCGCACGTCTCGGTGAAGGTGATGAACGGGCTGGCGCTGCCGGCGCAGGTCGTCGTCCCCGACGGCGGCGCCGTCGGCCTCGGCACGATCGCCGCCGAGCTGATGGTGCTCGTCCTGGTCACCGGGATGGTGCGGGCCCGGTTCGCGGTCCGCGGCAAGACCTGGATGTGGCGGTCGGCGCACGTGCTCGCCTACATCGCCTGGCCGATGGCGATCGTGCACGGCCTCATCACCGGCCGGTCCGCGGCGAACTGGGTGGTGCTGAGCTACGTGATGAGCGTGGTGCTGGTCGTGCTGGCGCTGGTCACCCGCATGATCGTGGTGATCAGGCCGCGGGAGCTGCCGCGCGCCGGCGCCGAGATCGACCCGTTCGCGGTGCCGGACGGCGCCGGTCGCGCCCGCGACCGGCGGGCGATGGCGGCCCGCGCGCACGACGAGGGGCGCGCCGCGGCGGCGGCCCGCGACCTCGGCGGCCGCGACTTCGCCGAGCGGGACTTCGGGGAGCGCGACTTCGCCGAGCGGGACGGCTACGACGATCCGCGCCGGACCACCCGCGACCCGCGCGGCGTGCCGCTCACCGGGCCCGGCCGCGACACCGAGGTGCTGCGATGACGTCGACGGTCACGGTCTCGGGCATCGGCGGCCCCCGCCTGACGCTCGGGTTCGACCGGTTCGACCGGCTGGACATCGACCGGCACCTGGCGGTGCACGGCAAGCTCCGCGCGCCCGGACTGGACGAGCTGATCCGCATGGCCGAGCAGGTCGACCTGCGGGGGCGCGGCGGGGCCGGGTTCCCGTTCGCGCGCAAGCTGATGGCGGTCGCGGCGCGGATCAGGCACCCCACCGCCGACCAGACCGCGCTGCTGCCGGGGGAGCGCGCCGACGAGCGCGGCTCCAGCGAGAACGTCGTCGTGGTCGTGAACGGCGCGGAGGGCGAGCCCGGCAGCGCCAAGGACAAGGTGCTGCTCGGCCGGGCCCCGCACCTCGTCCTGGACGGGGCGCAGATCGCCGCGTCCGCGCTCGGCACGCAGCGGATCGTCGTGGCCGTCGAGGACGACGAGGCCGCCCGCTCCGTGCGCGCCGCGATCAGCGAGCGGCGGATGCCGGCCCGCGTCGTCCGGCTGACCGAGCGGTTCATCTCCGGGGAGAGCGGCGCGGTGATCCGCGCGATCAACGGGGAGACGCCGATCCCGCCGGGCGTCAAGGTCCGCGCGTCCGACTCCGGGGTGGACGGCTTCCCGACGCTGCTGTCCAACACCGAGACGTTCGCGCAACTCGCGGTGCTGGTCTCGCTCGGCTCCGACCTGTACGCCTCGGCCGGGACGGAGGAGGAGCCCGGCACCACGCTGCTCACGATCGGCGGCACCCAGGTCGTGGAGGCGCCGCTCGGCACGCCGCTGCAGGCCGTCCTCGACCACTGCCAGGTGCCGCCGTCGCCGGGCGTGCTCGTCGGCGGCTACCACGGCATGTGGCTCGGCCCGGCCGGGGTGGCGCGGGCCGTGCTGTCGCGGGCCGGGATGCGGCGCGTCGGCGGGACGGTCGGCGCCGGCATCATCCTCCCGCTCACGCAGGGCACCTGCCCGCTCGGCGAGGTCACCCGCATCGCGTCCTACCTCGCGGCGCAGTCCGCCGGGCAGTGCGGCCCGTGCCGGCTGGGGCTGCCGGACGTCGTCCGGTCGCTGAACGCGCTGACCGGGGGCGCCGGGACGGTGGAGGACGTGCGGCGCGCCGCCGGGGTCGGCCGGGGCCGCGGTGCCTGCACCCACCCGGACGGGACGGCGCGGTTCGTGCTGTCGGCGATGGAGGCGTTCGGCGCCGACATCGACGCGCACCGCTGGGGCGGCGGCTGCGGCCTGTCCACCTACGGCGTGCTGCCGCTGCCGGTGCCGGACGGCTCCGAGGGCCGGGTGGCGATCGACTGGAGCCGCTGCGACGGGCACGGGCTGTGCGCCTACCTCGTCCCCGAACTGATCCAGCTCGACCGGTACGGCTTTCCCGTGGTGCTCGGCACCGACATCCCGGAATGGCTGGAGAAGGACGTGCAGAAGGCCGTCGCGATGTGCCCTGCATTGGCGCTCCGCGTGGTCGGCGGCGTCCCGGGAGCACCATCGCGGCGATGAATTTCGGAGGCGCGAAAAAGTGACATCTGCCGGACACCGTTGAACCTCGCGCCGGTGCGGTGCGTATTCACTGGCGGACCCGCGCCGCGTCCGTCGAGAGAACCCCGAGAGGAGGAAGAAGAACCTTGAGGAAATCCTACGGAATGGCTGGAGCGCGCAGGCTCCCGCGCCTGCGCAAGGGGCGCCTGCTGCTGGTGCTGGCGGCCGTGGCCGCCGTCGGCGCGGCCTTCGCGGTCGTGCTGAACCCGGTCGGCGTGCCCGCCAGCGGCGCGGCCAACCTGGGCGGCACCGTGCAGACGAAGTGGGGGCCGCTGAGCACCCTGGACCGGCAGCTGCTGGTCAAGGTCCGGCAGGCCGGGCTGTGGGAGATACCCGCCGGCCAGCAGGCGCAGCAGCGCGCCCGGGCGCCCCGCGTGCGGCAGGTCGCCGAGATCATCTGGCAGCAGCACGTCCAGTTGGACGCCGACACCCGCGCCACCGCCGAGAAGCTCGGCGTGCTGGTGCCGAACGAGCCGAGCGGGAGCCAGAAGAGCTGGCTCCGGGAGATGTCCGGAAAGTTCGGCGGCGATTACGACAAGACGTTCGTGCTGCGGCTGCGCGCCGCGCACGGGCAGGTCTTCGCGGTCATCGCGAAAGTGCGCGCGCAGTCGGAGAACTCGGTGATCCGCGCGTTCGCCGAGCGGGCGATGAAATTCGTCAACACGCACATGTCGCTGCTGGAGAGCACCGGCCTGGTGCCCCGGCGGGCCCTGCACTGACTGAACATCCCACCCCCGCAAAGGGAGACCTTTTCCATGGGACGAAAGAAGAAAGCGTTCGCCGTGCTGGTCCCGGCGCTCGCCCTCATCGCGACCGCGTGCCAGGAGGCCCCCGGCGCCGCGGCCGGGCCGTACGGCCCGCAGACGACCCAGGCGGCCAATCCCGCCGCCTACCCGGCCCGCCCGGCCGAGGGCAACGGCATCCCCAACCTCCAGGGCGGCGGAGCCAGGCCGACCAGCGGCACCCAGCAGAACGGCGGCACCCAGCAGAACGGTGCCCAGCCCACCGCTCAACCCACGGATCAGCCCACCGCCGAGCCCACCGGCGACCCCGCCGACCCCCCGACCGCCGAGCCCACAGACCAGCCCACCGCCGAACCCACGGACCAGCCCACCGACCAGCCGACCGGTGAGCCGACCGACGGCATGGGCGGCCAGATGGGCGACGGCGGCCAGATGGACGACGGCCAGAACGGCGGCCAGGGCGACGGCGGCGACCAGGGCCAGCAGCCCCCGCCCAACCCGGAGCTGCGCGCCGACCAGTTCGTCGACATCCGCAAGGCGCCCCGCGTCCGGCAGCCGCGCCGCACCCGGCAGGCGTCCACCGGCGTGTTCTCGTCCAACTGCGGCGTGAACGAGGGCCAGGCGCACAGCAACCCCGACAACGTCCTCGCCGCGCCCGGGGTCGTGAACGGCGCGCACCACATCCACGACTACGTCGGGAACCTCGACACGAACGCGTTCTCCACCGACGAGACGTTCGCCGCCGCCGGCACCACCTGCACCAACGGCGACAAGTCGGCCTACTTCTGGCCGGTGATCCGGCTGCGCGACGGCAAGGACACCTCCGACCGGGCCGAGCAGAGCACGGCGGACGGCAACGTCGGCAGCATCGTCACCCCGTCCAGCGTGAAGCTGCAGTTCCTCGGCAACCCGCGCGCCAAGGTGACGGCGGCGCCGCCGTTCATCCGCATCGCCACCGGCGACGCCAAGGCCGTCACCAACGGGCTGAAGAACGCCCACGCGTCGTGGACGTGCAGCGGCTTCGAGAACCGGGCGTTCACCGACAAGTACCCGCTGTGCCCGCGGGGCAGCAAGGTCGAGCGCGTGCTGAACTTCCCCGGCTGCTGGGACGGCCAGAACACCGACAGCGCCAACCACCGCGACCACGTCGCCTTCGCCGACGCGCGGACCGGCGCCTGCCCGCAGGGGTTCAAGGCCATCCCGCAGCTGCGGATGACGCTGGCCTACGACGTGCCCGCCAAGCCCCTCGCCTTCGCGCTGGACAGCTTCCCCGAGTCGGGCCACGACCCGGTCACCGACCACGGCGACTTCATCAACGTGATGGGCGAAGGGCTCATGCGGCAGGCGGTCAACGCCATCAACAAGGGCGCGCGCACCACCGGCAAGCGCCGCTGACCCGCGCCCCCGCGTCCGGGAAGCCCGGAACGCCGGGGGAGCGCACCGGAACGCGGCCGGTGAGGGCGGGCCTCACCGGCCGCGTCCGCGCGCGTCCGGGGGCCGGGCGTCCTACGATCGCGGCATGGACATTGTGATCGCGGGCGGGCACGGGCAGATCGCGCTGCGGCTGTCCCGGCTGCTGGCCGCACGGGGGGACACCGTACGCAGCATCATCCGCAACCCCGCGCACGCGGACGACGTCCGGGACGCCGGCGCCGAACCGGTCGTGTGCGACCTGGAGTCCGCCGGCGCCGCCGAGGTCGCCGGGCTCATCGCCGGGGCGGACGCCGTCGTGTTCGCCGCCGGTGCGGGGCCGGGCAGCGGCGCGGCCCGCAAAGACAGCGTCGACCGCGCCGCGTCGGTGCTGATGGCCGACGCCGCCGAGCGCGCGGGCGTGCGCGACTTCGTGCAGATCTCCGCGATGGGCGCGGGCGAGAAGGCCGCCCCGGGGCGCGGCGAGGTGTGGGACGCCTACATCCGCGCGAAGGGCGAGGCCGAGGACGACCTCCGCGACCGCGACGCCCTCGACTGGGTGATCCTGCGTCCCGGGCGGCTCACCGACGACCCCGGCACCGGCCTGGTGCGGCTGGACGAGCCGCCGATCGGGCACGACGCGGTCACCCGCGACGACGTGGCGGCGGTCATCGCGGCGCTGCTCGACGACCCCGGCGTCCGCCGCCGCACGCTCGACCTGCTGAACGGCGGCACCCCGGTCGAGGACGCCGTCGCCTCGCTCCGCTGACCCGCAGGGCGGCCCCCGCTACGAGGCGTAGAGGGAGTCGATCTCGTCGGCGAAGTCCTTCATCACGACGTTGCGCTTCACCTTCAGGCTCGGCGTCATGTGGCCGGCCTCCTCGGTGAAGTCGACGCCGAGGATGACGTACTTCTTGATCGCCTCGGCGTGGCTGACCGACGTGTTGGCCTCGGCGACCGCGCCCTCGATCTCGGCGATGAGGTCGGGGTCGCGGCGCAGGTCGTCGACGCCCATCGCCGCGGGCTTGCCGTGCTGCTCCTTCCACGGCCCGAGCGCCTCCTCGTCCAGCGTGACGAGGGCGCTGATGAACTTGCGCCCATCGCCGACGACGAGGCACTGGCTGATCAGCGGGTGCGCGCGGAGCCGGTCCTCCAGCGGGGCGGGCGCGACGTTCTTGCCCGCCGCGGTGACGAGGATCTCCTTCTTGCGGCCGGTGATGCGCAGGAAGCCGTCCTCGTCGAGGGAGCCGAGGTCGCCGGTGTGGAACCAGCCGTCCTCCAGGGCCTCCTTGGTGGCGGCCTCGTTGTTCCAGTAGCCGCGCAGGACGTTGATGCCGCGCACGAGGACCTCGCCGTCCTCGGCGATGCGGACGTCCACGCCGGGGATCGGCCGGCCCACCGTGCCGATCTTGATGGCGGTGGGCCGGTTCACGCTGGCGGGCGCGGTCGTCTCGGTGAGGCCGTAGCCCTCCAGGATCGTGATGCCGACGCCGCGGAAGAAGTGCCCGAGGCGCTCGCCCAGCGCCGCCCCGCCCGACACCGCGTACTCCACCCGGCCGCCGACGGCGGCGCGCAGCTTGCCGTACACCAGCACGTCGAACAGCTTGTGCCGCGCTTTGAGGGCGAGCCCGGGGCGGCCGGCGTCCAGCGCCCGGCTGTAGGCGATCGCGGTCTCGGCCGCCGCCTTGAAGATCTTGCCCTTGCCGTCCGCCGCGGCCTTCTGCTCGGCGCCGTTGTAGACCTTCTCGAACACGCGCGGGACGGCGAGCAGGAACGTCGGCCGGAACGAGGCGAGGTCGGGCAGCAGGTTCGGGATGTCGCTGTGCCCGAGGACGATGCCGCCCTCGATCGTCGCGACCTGGATCAGCCGCGCGAACACGTGCGCGAGCGGCAGGAACAGCAGCGTGGAGCTGCCCTCGACGGCGACCTCGGCGATCGCGCCCTGCACCGCGTTCCGCGCGGTCGACACGAGGTTGCCGTGGGTGAGCTCGCAGCCCTTGGGGCGGCCCGTGGTGCCGGAGGTGTAGACGAGCGTGGCGACGTCGGCGGCGGTGCGGGACCGGCGGCGCTCCTCGATCACGTCGTCGCCGACGTCCGCGCCGAGCCGGACGACCTCGTCGACGCCGCCCTCGTCGATGGTCCAGACGTGCGCGAGGCCGGGCAGCCGGTCCCGGACCCCGGCGACGCGCTCGGCGTGCTCGGCGGTCTCGGCGAACACGGCCTTCGCGCCGGAGTCGCCGACGATCCACTCGATCTGCTCGGCGGACGACGTCTCGTAGATGGGCACGGACACGGCGCCGGCCGTCCAGACGGCGTAGTCGAGGACGGTCCACTCGTAGCGGGTCCGCGACAGCAGGCACACCCGGTCGCCGGGCTCGACGCCCGCGGCCGCGAGGCCCTTGGCGGCCGCCGCGGCCTCGGCCGCGAACTCGGCCGCGGTGACGGCGCTCCAGGCGTCCCCCGCTCCCGATCCGCTCTTGCGGCGCGCCACGATCGTGCCGGGCTGCTCGGCGGCACGGGTGAAGGGCGCGTCGGTCAGATTGGCGGAGTCGGGAACCTCCACCATCGCGGGGACGCTGAACTCGCGCACGGCCCACTCCTGTTGTCGGTCTTCCAGGTCGGCGGGAAGTCTCCGGAGGCTTCCGCACCCGAATGATACCCATCAGTAGGAATTTCGCCGGTTCAACGGCACGGCAAAGAACGCCCCGTCGCCCGTGGCGCCCGCCGCCGCGTCGCCTACGCTTGTCCCCGGTCGCACAACGCAGGCGGTTCGGGGGAGGGCCATGTCGCTGCTGGAAGTGATCGCGCTCACCGTGGACGACGCGCGCGCGGCGGAGGAGGGCGGCGCCGACCGGATCGAGGTCGTCGCCGACATGGCCGCCGACGGGCTCACCCCCGATCCGGACCTCGTCGCCGCGATGCGGGCCGCCACGGCGCTGCCGATGCGGGTGATGCTGCGGGCGAACGCGGGCTTCCGCACGACCGGCGCCGAACTGGACCGGCTCCGGCGGGCCGCCGCCGACCTCGCCGCCGCGGGCGCGGACGGCTTCGTGCTCGGCTTCCTCGACTCCGCCGGCCAGGTCGACGCCGCCGCGACCGGCAAGCTCGCCGCCGTCGCCGCCCCGCTGCCGTGGACGTTCCACCGCGCGCTCGACCACGCCGCCGATCCCGTGCAGGCGTGGCGGGCCGTCCGCCACCTCGGCGGCGGCCTCGACACCGTCCTCACGGCGGGCTCCGCGCGCGGCGTCGACGCCGGCGTGGACGTGCTGGTCCGGCGCGCCACCGAGGACCCGGACGCGGCCGGGATGATCATGGCCGGGGGCGGGCTGCGCCGCAAGCACGTCGCGGTGCTCGCCGCCGCGGGCGTCACGGCGTTCCACGTCGGCACCGCCGTCCGCCCGGACGGCGCCTGGGACCTGCCCGTCGACCCGGCCCTCGTGCGGGAGTGGCGCTCGCTGGTGTCCGCCGCGACCGGCTGACCCCGAGCAGGGAACCGCGACCGGCGGCCCCGCCCGCCCTGCGGGGTGGTCTGTCCTATTAGAGTCGGTTCATGAGGATCCACGTGGTGAGCGACGTCCACGGCCGCGCGGACGCCCTGGCGAGCGCGGCGGACGGCGCCGACGTCCTCGTCTGCCTGGGCGACCTGATCCTGTTCATCGACTACCAGGACCACGCGCAGGGGATCTTCGGCGAGCTGTTCGGCCAGGAGAACGCCGACCGCTTCATCGCGCTGCGCACCGAGAAGCGCTTCGACGAGGCCCGCGCCTTCTCCCGGGGCCTGTGGGCGTCGCTGGAGGGCGACGCGTGGCCGCACATCGAGCGCGCCGTCGACCGGCAGTACGCGGAGCTGTTCGCCGCCATGCCCGCCCCCGCCTACCTGACGTACGGCAACGTCGACGTCCCGCGCATGTGGGCGGCGCACCTGCGCGACGGCCACCACGTCCTGGACGGGGAGACCACCGAGATCGGCGGGCTGCGGTTCGGGTTCGTCGGCGGCGGCCTGCGCACCGAGTACCGCACCCCCTACGAGCTGGACGACGAGACCTACGCCGCCAAGGTCGCGGCGATCGGCGAGGTCGACGTGCTGTGCTCGCACATCCCGCCCGCCGTCCCCGAGCTGCTCTACGACACGGTGGCGCGCCGGTTCGAGCGGGGCAGCGAGGCGATCCTGGAGCTGATCCGCCGCACGCAGCCGCGGTACGCGCTCTTCGGGCACGTCCACCAGCCGCTCGCGAGCCGGATCCGCATCGGCCGCACCGAATGCGTGAACGTCGGGCACTTCCGCGCACGCGGCGTTCCGTACGTCCTGACGGTGTGACGGATACCGTCGTCACGACGGCGGGCCCCGGCGCGGGCCCGCGGACGGCAGGAGGGAGACGGAAATGGCCGACCGCACGCGTTCCTCCATCACGGTCAAGGCCGGCAAGGCCGAGATCATGGCGGTGATCGCCGACCTGGAGGCGTACCCGCGGTGGGCGAGCGGCATCCGCGAGTTCACCGTGCAGGAGACCGGCGAGGACGGCCGCGCGCTGCGCGGCCGGCTGACCTTCGACGGCGGCCCGTTCAGCGACACCGTCGGGCTCGCCTACACCTGGGAGGGCGACGACCGGGTCAGCTGGGAGCTGGTCGAGCCGGGCACGGTCGTCACCGGCCTGCACGGCACCTACGCCCTCGCCGAGGAGGGCGGCGCCACCGAGGTGACCTACGAGCTCGCCGTGGACGTCCGCATCCCGATGATCGGCATGGTGAAGCGCAAGGGCGAGAAGCGGATCATCGACTCCGCGCTCAAGGGCCTCAAGCGCCGCGTCGAGAGCTGAGCCCGGCGCCGCGCTCCCCGCCGCGCGGCGGGGAGCCCGGCGGCGGCGCCGATACCGCGCGCGCCCGCGGCGGGGGATGATGGAGGCGACGGCGGGGCATGGGACCGTGCCAACGCACGGAGCCCGGGCCCCCGGAGGCGTCGATTCGCCCGCGGGCGGGTACGTCCGACCGGTCGGGATGGCCCGGCCCGGCGGAGCCGGCCCGGCCCCGCCGGCATCGGGTACTGCGGCAGTGGCTCCATCCGGGGCGCGCGAGGAGGAGGAAGCGTTACATGGCCCTGACCATCGGCGTGGATGTGGGCGGCACGAAAGTGGCCGCGGGGGTCGTCGACGACCGGGGGACGATCCTGGAGAAGGTCCGCCGGCCGACTCCCTCGACGAACCCCAAGGAGACCGCCGAGACCATCGCCGAGGTCGTCGACCTGCTGAAGGGCAAGTACGACGAGGTGTCGGCGGTCGGCCTCGGCACCGCGGGCTTCGTCGACGAGGCCCGCGCCACCGTGCTGTTCGCGCCGAACCTCGCCTGGCGGGACGAGCCGATCAAGGAGAAGGTCGAGAGCCTGGTCGGCCTGCCCGTCGTCGTGGAGAACGACGGCAACGCGACCGCGTGGGGCGAGGCCCGGTTCGGCGCCGGGCGCGGTGAGGACATCCTCGTCCTGGTGGCGCTCGGCACCGGCATCGGCGGCGGCATCATCATCAACGGCGAGCTGTACCGGGGCCGGTTCGGCATCGGCGCCGAGATGGGGCACTTCCGGGTCGTCCCGGACGGGCGCCGCTGCGGCTGCGGCAACCGCGGCTGCTGGGAGCAGTACGCCAGCGGCAACGCCCTCGTGCACGAGGCCCGCGACCTCGCCCGGGTGGCGCCCGCGATGGCGGGGCGGCTGCTGGAGCTCGGCGGCGGGCGGCCGGAGGGCATCAGCGGCCCCGAGGTGTCGCAGGCGGCCCGCGAGGGCGACAAGGCCGCCCTGGAGTGCTTCCGCACCATCGCGCACTGGGCGGGCCAGGGCCTCGCCGACCTGTCCGCCATCCTGGACCCGGGCGCGTTCATCATCGGCGGCGGCCTGTCGGACGCCGGCGACCTCCTCCTCGACCCGATCCGCGCCGCGTTCGAGGACGCGCTGACCGGACGCGGCCACCGCCCGCTGCCCGACATCCGGATCGCCGAGCTCGGGTCGGCGGCGGGCATCGTCGGCGCCGCGGACCTCGCCCGCGTCCGGCCCGTCCAGGACGCGGCCGTCCAGGACGCGGCCGTCTAGGCGTGGCCGCCGTCCGCCTGCTGAGCTACAACGTCCGGTCGCTGCGCGACGACGCGGCGGCCGTGGCCCGCGTCGTGCGCGGCGCGGGCCCGGACGTGCTGTGCCTGCAGGAGGTCCCGCGGTTCCGGGCGTGGCGGCTGCGGCGCCGCCTGCTGGCGCGGGCGTGCGGCCTGCGGATCGCGGCGGGACGGCGGGCCTGCGGGCTCGCCGTCCTCACCGCGCCGCACGTCCGCCGGGTCGCGCGCGAGTTCCATCTGCTCACGCCCGACCGGGGCCTGCACCGGCGCGCGCTGGCGATCGCCGTGCTGGAGGCGGACGGCGCCCGCCTGATCGCCGCGAGCACCCATCTGGACCTGGAGCCCGGCGCGCGCGAGCGCCACGTCCACGAGATCCTCGGCCACCTCGACCGGGCCCGCGCCCGCCACGGCGCGCCCGTGGTGCTGGCGGGCGACTTCAACGAGGAACCGGGCGGCGCCGCCTGGGGCGTGCTCGCGGGCCGGTTCCGGGACGCCTACGCGGTGGCCGGCACCGGCGGGGAGCTCACCTTCTCCGCCCGGAACCCGAACCGGCGCATCGACGCCGTCTTCACCGACCCCGCGATCGGGGTCGACGCGTGCGGCGTCCCCGAGGAGGAGGCCCTCGCCCGCGACTACCCGATCGCGACCGACCACCGGCCGGTCCTGGCCGACCTGCGCCTCGACCGGACGGCGGGCCCGGGCTAGACGATGGCCCCGTCGTCGGGGTCGCGGGGCTCGTCGCCCATCCGCAGCACGAGCGTGACGAAGCCGCCGATGAAGGCGGCGACGGCGAGGAAGGCGGCCCAGCCGGGCACCTCCCAGTCGAGGATGACGGTGACGAGCAGGTAGACGGGCCCGCCGATCAGCGCGATCCAGGCGCCCTTGGTGAGCGGGTCGGCGGCCGGCAGCGGGGGCGGCGGCGGGGGGACGTAGTGCTCCTCCTCGTCGTCGTCCGCGGGGAACTCCGGCGGCTCCGGCGACTTGATCACGCGGGCGCGGGGGAGCCGGCCGGTGCGGTCGTCGCCCTCCGCGGGCGGGTCGGCGGCGGGCTCGCGGATGTCCTCCTCGTCCGGCCAGGGGACCTCGCCCTCCGGGGCGGTGTCGAAGCCGGCGACGATCTCGGCCCAGATGGCGTCCTCGTCGCGCTCGGCGGCGCCGCCCGCGTCCGCGCCGGCGGCGCCGCCGGCGGGGTCGGCGAGGCCGGTCTCGGCGCGCTCGGGCTTGTCGGCGCGCTCGGTCTTCTCCAGCCGGTCGGCCGTCTCGGCGCGCTCGCCCTGGTCGCCGCGCTCGGCCGGCTCGGCGGCCTCCGCGCGGTCGGCGTCGGAGCCGCGGGTGGACGCCTCGCGGAGCCGCGCCAGGTGGACGCGCAGGATGCCCTCGGCGGTGGGCTTCATGTCGACGTCCACGTACAGCCGGTCGAGGACGTCGCCCGCGACCGGCTCGGCCGCCGGGTCGGCGAGTTCGGGCAGCCCGGCCGGCGAGGTCGCGTAGGCGGCCACCCCGGCCTCGCCGAGCGCCGCCAGCATCGCGTCGGCCAGATGCGGGGCGAGGTCGACCAGCGGGGCGTAGGTGTCGGCCGACAGGCCGTTGCCACGGCGATTCACGGGGCCGGCTCCTTCGACGACTCCGGCGTGACCGTCGGCACCGGCATGGCGGCCTCCGCTCCCCCATCGACACTGCGGTGCCCGGCCGTGCCCGCGGCCCGCCGCGGCACTCCCGGACACCCCGAAACGTGTGTCCCACGGTATTCGCTGCGCCGCGCGGGACAAGCCCCCGGGCGCGCCCGATTGAGGTTCACCGTTCAGAGCCTACGTTCCCGCCGGGCCCCGCCGCCGCGCGACCGCGTCCCGATGAGGGGTACCGGTCGGTAGATCGGTGGGACGGGGAGTGGGAGGATGTCCCATCGTCTCCGCTCGGTCAGGGACCGGTCGTGCTCCCCCGGAGGGCACGGGTCCGAGGAAGGTGCCCGCATGCTGTGGTTCTGGATCCTGCTCAGGATCGTCCTGTCGCCGATCCTGTACCTCGGGTGGTGGCCGCGGAACAAGGGCATGCGCAACGTCCCGAAGCGGGGCCCCGCGCTGATGGTGAGCAACCACCTGTCCTTCGCCGACCACTTCTTCGGCCCGCTGCCGCTGATGCGCCCGATCTTCTTCATCGGCAAGGGCGAGTACTTCACCGGCAAGGGCATCAAAGGGCTGATCAGCAAGGGCTTCTTCACCGGGGTGGGCGTCGTGCCGGTCGACCGCACCGGCGGGGACGCCGCCGAGGCGGCGCTGCAGACCGGCCTGCGGATCCTCGGCGAGGGCAAGCTGCTCGGCATCTACCCCGAGGGCACCCGGGCCCCCGACAACCGGCTGTACCGCGGCAAGACGGGGGTGGCGCGGCTCGCGCTGAAGTCCCGCGTCCCGGTGATCCCGATGGCGATGATCAACACCTTCGAGCTGATGCCGCCCGGCAAGCCGCTGCCCCGGCTCGGCGTCCGCCCCGGCGTGCGGTTCGGCAAGCCCATGGACTTCTCCCGCTACTACGGCCAGGAGGACGACCACCGGGTGCTGCGCGAGATCACCGACGAGATCATGCGGGCGATCCGGGAGCTGTCCGGGCAGGAGTACGTCGACCGGTACGCCGCCGAGGTGAAGGCCGAGCTGGCGGGGAAGCCGGTGCGGTCCGCCGAGGAGGACGACGGCGGGCTCAGCGACCGCGGGTAGCGGCCGTGATGGGCCTGGAGGTCGCGCTGTGGCGGGCCGTCGCCGTCTACCGGGGCCTGGCGCTGGTCTACGCCGCGATCGTGATCGCCATGAACTTCGACGGCTACGCGCACCCGGCCGCCGGCTGGGCCGTCCTCGCCGTCATGACCGCGTGGACGGCCTACGCGGTCGCCGCGTTCGGCGACCCGCGCCGCCGCGGTTGGCCGCTCCTGGCCGCCGATCTCGCCGTCGCCGCGGCGAGCATCCTCGCGACCGCGTGGGTGGAGACCGCCGCGAACATCGCCGCGGGGCGCCCCACGCTGCCGGTGTCGTGGGTGGCGGCGGCGGTGCTGGCGTGGGCGGTGGCGGGCGGGGGGGGGGGGGGCGGCGCCGCCCCGCCCGGGGGGGGGGCCGCGGACCAGCCGGTGCCCGCGCGCCCCGGGACGGGGGCGGGCCGCGGCGCC